>JBEPXQ010000083.1:0-431 GCA_041641835.1 Bacteroidales bacterium | reverse complement strand
CCTGATAAAGCTTAAAGGATACCGGGAGGGTTCGCGGGTACAAAAATAACTACCTAATGAAAAATGCACTCAGAATTGTGGTGCTGTTGTGGGTGATGCTTATTATACCGGAGCTTTCCGCCCAAACCTGGTTTTTCGATAATTATAGTGTGCGCGATGGTCTTGCCCAATCCAATGTGTATGATCTGGAGCAAGACTCCCGCGGATATATCTGGCTGGGCACAGCGAGCGGTGCGAGCCGCTTTGATGGTTCGCGATTTATCAATTATTCCAGGGATGAAGGACTGGCTGATAACGGTGTGCGCGCACTTACCTCCGATCCTGAAAATGCAATCTGGATGGGTCATATTGGTGGCGGAATAAGCAGAGTATCCTGCAGCGGCGAAATACAGCATATTTTGCTCCCGGGCTTTGAAGAACATGCCGCTGAT
>JBEPXQ010000082.1:4139-7317 GCA_041641835.1 Bacteroidales bacterium | reverse complement strand
ATCAAAAAAAACCAAAGAACAATTAAGAGAAAGCGAAAAGCGATACCGTAACCTTTTTGAACATATACAGGATGTATTCTATGAAGTGGATATGGATGGTTTTATATTGGAGGTGAGTCCTTCCGTGAAGGAATTATCCGGAGGGCATATCGTGAGGGAGGACCTCATAGGAAAACCCCTGGCCTCGCTATATTCTGATCCTGGTGATAGGGATAAGGTATTGGAAGAGCTGTATAAAAAGGGCAGGGTTACCGACCGTGAAGTCACCCTTAAAAACCTGGATGGTTCCAGGCCTATTGCTTCCATATCAGCGCAGCTGCAAACGGACAGTGAAGGCAAACCGGTGAGTATTATCGGAACGGTGAGGGACATCACAGCACGTAAAAAGGCAGAAAAAGCGATGAAGGAGAGCGAACGCAGAGCCAGTGCCATTGCTGATACTTCTCCGGTATTGCTTTTTATTTCCGACCTGGTGAAAGAAAGAAATGTATGGTCGAATAAAGAGCATAAAGAGTTTTTTTCTGATGATCTGGAGGATCCTTCCAAAGTAGGGTTGTCGGAAGTTCAGCACCTGGTTCATCCTGAAGACCTGGGAGTGTATATCAATCAGATAGCTGAACTGATAAGGAATCCCGGGGTGGAACGCGTTAACACGGAAGTGAGGATAAGGCACCATGGTCAATGGAAGTGGATGAATAGCCGTTTTAATGTGTTTCGTTTTAGTGAGAATGGCGAACCGGTGCAGCTGCTTGGTACTTTATTTGATATTGATGACAGGAAACGTGCTGTAGAGCGGATTAACCGTGCGGAAAGAAGGCTGCGCAGCCTGATAGAAAATGCTCCCGACGGCCTGGTTATTCTTGATGGCACAGGCAAATATGTTTATGCCAGTCCTAATTCTTTGCGCCACTTTGGCTTTGAGGAAGCCGATATCGTAGGAAAACATGGTGATAAATATACCCATCCGGAAGACTTAAGCAGAATACATCAGATTTTTGAGCAGGTAGTGAAACATCCTGAACAAAAGCCCAAAGCCAGATATCGTTTTATGCAAAAAAACGGTGAATACCGCTGGATTGAAACGACATTTACCAACCTTTTGAATGATGAAGCTGTACAAGGAATAGTGTTGAATTTTAGTGATATTACTGAAAAGAAATATGCAGAGCAAGAACTTATTAAGGCCAAAGAAAAGGCCGAACAAAGCGAAAGAAGATATAAAAAGGCCCAGGAAGTAGGGCGCATCGGAAGCTGGGAATTTAACCTGTCAACAGGATTGTTCTGGGGATCTGAAGAAGGTAAAAGGCTTTATAAGCTGGATATGGACAGGGAATGGTTTGATCCTGATGAAGTGATGTCGAGGGTAAAAACAGAGGATCATGATCGGGTAAATAAGGCCCTGGATGATCTGGTGAATAAAAGTATTCCGTATGATATACAGTTTACCGTGCAGGCGGATGATTATTCTTCTGCTATGGTTATCCGCTCAATAGCCGAAGTGGTAAAGGATGAAAACGGTAAGCCAGTAAAGGTGGCGGGAGTCCTGCAGGATATCAGTAAACAGAAAAGGGTGGAGGGTGAGCTGATTGCTGCAAAAGATAAAGCTGAGGAAGCCGACAGGCTGAAATCTGCCTTCCTGGCCAATATGAGCCATGAAATACGCACTCCCATGAATGGTATCATCGGTTTTGCCGACTTGCTGAAAGAACCCAATCTCAGTGGTGAACAACAAAAGGAGTACATTGACATTATCCTGCAAAGCGGCGACCGGATGCTGAACACTATCAATGACCTGGTTGATATTTCAAAAATTGAGGCAGAGCAGGTGAAGGTTAAACCCAAAACTATTGATGTGATGAACCTTATGGATTATAATCTGGTGTTTTTTAAAGCTGAAGCCAAAAGAAAAGGCCTTGAGCTATCGCTTAGTACGTGTGAACTGGATAAGCTGCACCTGAATACCGATGAGGAGAAACTGCAGTCGATATTGTCTAACTTACTCAAGAATGCCGTTAAATATACCAATCGAGGTAAAATAGAATTTGGTTGCCACAAAAAAGAACAGGAGGTGGAGTTTTACGTGAAAGATACAGGCATTGGCATACCGGATGAGCGAAAATCAGCTGTTTTTGAGCGTTTTGTTCAGGCTGATATTGAGGATACCCGTGCGTATGAAGGCTCAGGCCTGGGGCTATCCATAGCTAAAGCCTATGTGGAGATGCTTGGTGGAAGAATGTGGTTTGAGTCGGAAGAAGGTGAAGGCTCTGTATTTTATTTTACTTTACCTTATCATCCGGCGAAGAATACTGAGGAGGATCACCCGGAGGAAGTAAAGAGCAAACCAGTGGCCAACAGCTCAGGTAAATATGATGCTGTTCTTATTGTGGACGATGAAGAGGTTTCCAGGATTTACCTGACCGAACTACTGAAGCACGAATTCTCAGAGGTGCTGATTGCAGCTAATGGCCGCGAAGCAATTGAAAAATTCCACGAACACGATAATATAAGCTTGATCCTGATGGATATAAAGATGCCTGTAATGGATGGTTATGAAGCCAGCAGGGAAATCAGAAAAGCAAATAAGAAGGTAACTATTATCGCGCAAACGGCATATGCCCTGGAGGGCGATAACGAAAAGGCCATCGAAGCCGGATGCGACGATTACGTGAGTAAACCGGTACAGCGAAAAAACCTTTTGGAAAAGATAAGGAAAAACTTAAATAAGCAATCTGTAAATCTGTGAACAAAGCGTCCATCCATCGGGTTCAATTTCTGAACTAAAAACATTCATATTATGAACTACAGAAAACTCGGTGATACAGGGCTTTTTGTATCGGAGCTTTGTTTTGGTACTATGGGATTTGGTGGCACGGGCATGTGGAAAAACGTGGGCCAGCTCACCCAGGATGATGCCGATAAAATGGTGAGCCGTGCCATGGAGGCCGGCATTAATTTTTTTGACACAGCCAATGTCTATTCCAAAGGTGCATCAGAAGAAATGCTGGGAAAGGCGCTTGGCAACAAGCGCAAAGACATAGTGCTGGCTACCAAGGTGAGGGGCCGCATGGGTGATGGCATTAATGACACCGGCCTTTCGCGGGTTCATATCAGGCAGCAGCTTGAAGAAAGCCTGCAACGCCTGGGAACGGATTATATCGACCTTTACCAGATCCATGGC
>JBEPXQ010000082.1:0-4129 GCA_041641835.1 Bacteroidales bacterium | reverse complement strand
CCTTGATGATCTGGTGCGCGAAGGAAAGGTGCGCTATATTGGTATCTCGAATCACATGGCCTGGCAGATTATGCAGCTAAACGCCATAGCTGATAAGCACAATTGGGAGCAATTTAAATCGCTGCAGGCATATTATTCCATTGGTAGCCGCGACCTGGAAAGGGAAACTGTTCCGCTGCTGAAGCACCTTAATATGGGCTTGCTGGTATGGAGCCCCCTGTCGGGTGGTTTTCTAACCGGTAAATATAAGCGTGACAAGGACCCGGAGGGTGATGCTCGCCGCAAGGATTTTGATTTTCCGCCCATCAACAAGGAAAAAGCCTACGACATAGTGGAAGTGATGGAAGGCATAGCCGGCAATCATAATGCATCAGTAGCCAGTGTGGCACTGGCCTGGCTGCTGCATCAGGAAGTTGTTACCAGCGTGATCATTGGCACAAAAAAGATGGATCAGCTGGAGGACAACCTGAAATCAACGGGTATCCGCTTTAATGATGATGAACTTAAACGCCTGGATGAGGTGAGCAGGCTCACCCCTGAATATCCCGGCTGGATGACCGAACGCATGCAGGGCGACCGTGACACAGATCCTAATGAAGAATGATCAGGCTTTGGTAACCGTGTATTCCTTCATAACCCACTTGCCATTAAATTTCTCCAGGTTGGCAGTAACCGTTATGCCTTCAATGGTATAGCGGAAAATCGCGAGCGCGTATTTGCCACTGACCTCCAGCGTGTCAAATGTCAGGTAGGCCAGGACGTTGGCATCTGATAATTCTTCGACAGTCATAAATTTCACTGGCTCACCAAACATGATGAGTTGCATATCAGTGGGGAAAAGATCACTGGCCTGAATAACGATGGGCTTGCGGTTTTCGGCACAGTCGGCTTTTTGGAAATAGGGCTGGATTTCGGTGATGTTGAGACAGTGGTTTATGATGTCATGGGTGTCCTGCTTCTGTTGTGCGAAGATCAGCGGAGCAAGACTGACGAAAAATATGGATAGAATTAGTCTCATAATGCAGATAGTTTTAGTTTAAGGTTTAAAAATAATATCAAAGTGAGCTGAAATCAAATTATAAATCTTAAAATATGGTGAATATTAGCTACTCCCTGGCACACGCGGCCCGCCGGAGGTGGAAATCCCCGTGATGACGAAGGCATAGTGGCTGCCTGTGGCAACAGCGACCACGGGGAGCTCGTTGTCCACAGTTGCAGCCACTGCCTGAGGCAACACGGGATTGCAGCCGCAGGCGGAAAAGCCGCCCAAAAAAATATCTTAAACCAGACTGGATGCGGATTGTTATGCTGGAAACAAATAATGATGTTATGAAGATATATTTTGAAAAGAATAAGCAGGTGTTTGCCGATACGGGCGATTTTGTGATTAAAACTGACCAACCGGAGAAAGCGGGTGGCGACGATGAATATCCGGCGCCTTTTAAGCTGTTTCTTGCCTCGCTGGGAACCTGCGCGGGGATTTATATCAAGAATTTTTGTGACTCGAGAAATATAGATGCTTCGGAGATTACAATTGAGCAAAAGCTGAATTATCATCCGGAGAAAAAGATAATTGATGAGGTGAAAATGATCATCAGCGTGCCGGAGGATTTCCCGGAGAAATATGATAAGGCGCTGGTGAATTCCGCTGAAAAATGCGCGGTGAAAAGGCATTTGCGTGATGATATTACGCTGAAAACATCAGTGCAGAGGTGAGGCTGATAAACCTGCGATACTTTGCAGCGATTGGTGTAAACCGGCTGAAATGCTGCTATCGTTTTACAAACCTGCTGCGTAAGACCTTGTCGGGAGTTTCCAGGATCAGGATGTAAAGCCCCGGTTTCAAATTCGAAATATCAATGCTTTGATTTTGGTAAAGCCTGGTTTGCTTAACCAGTTTGCCTCCTGTGGTTATGATACTTGCGGTGGCGGCTGGGTTATCATTTACAATGTTTAATGTATGAACAGCCGGGTTAGGATAAATTTTTAGCTGCTCAGCATCCGGGTTGGATATACCTGTGGCTTGCGGGGCTGAAACGGTATCGCATCCGCAAACGGTGATATCCTGTCCGGCATCATATCTTAGTTTGGCCGGATTTTCATTTGCTTCCAGTGTATTTGGATAACCAATAGAGGGCCATGGGATGTTGTAATCCCAGTATGGCGGTGCTGCCTTAAGATACAGGCTGGAATCGGGCAGGGTAGTGGTGTTGGAAGGCATGTTCATGCCCTTGATGTTGTTGCCGTATTCAAAATGATCAGTACCTGTGATGATATATTGCCCCAGGAAACCCGGATTCATGCTCACTTCATTGCCCACGAAATTCTGCGAGGATGTGCTGAGTGGTGATCCCTGGGTTATAACAATCCCGTAATGTTCGGCACGGTTGCGAAAGAAAGTGTTGTTAGGACCACTGGGCCCCCAGTAATGGTCTATGGCAATGTTCTGAACTATATTTCCTTCAAACAGATTAGCATAGGAGTAATGGCCGTGCAGGGAAATATCTGATGCAGCATCATGGGGATATTCCTGACGGTAAACACTGGCTGAATAGTTATAAGCCAGTACGTTGGTGTTAGCTCCTGCCTTGGTCATCATGGCGTGGCGAAGATGTTCGAAAATGTTGTTTTCGATGCGGTTATAAGCAGCGTGATGAGTAAGCATCACCCCGTAGCCACGGGTTCCGCTGCCATTATATTTGTAGCTGTGGTGAATATAATTGCCAAAAATATTGTTATGTGCCGAGCGGGAAATCCGGATGTGTGCCCCGGGGCTTTTATCGGATTCCACTCCTGTTACGCGGCAGTTCCAGGCATAGTTCATGCTGATAGCATGGCTGCTGCCGGCATCATTGTTTTTTTCCCATTGTATGGAAAGGCATTCCACAGCCGCGTTCTGCACCGGTGTAATTGGAATTGCACGCGGGTTAAGGCTGGAATCCATATCCAGGCTAAGGGGTGTTTGCAGTTTTATTTTATTGCCTGAAACACTTGCCACCCTACTGATGCTGCCAGTGGCCTGGCTTCCCCAGTTGGCGGGTTTGGTGTCCCAGGAGCCATTATCCTGCGTTATCTCCACAAAATCACCAGCGCTGAGGTTGTGGTTGCTTTTCAACAACAGCGAATCGGATCCGGCAGTAAACCAGGCATTGATAACCAGATGGTTTTGTGATGAACTGCCGTGCATGTTTATCACATTCTGATGCTGTGATATTTCAGGTATAAGGATGGTAGAGTCGGATCCCGCACCTTTCAGTCGTACTCCTGAAGGTATGGAAAGGCTGTTTTCCAGCATGAAAGAACCAGCAGGCAATTCCACTGTGCCTCCTGTTGAAGCCAACTGGTTGAGGGCCTGCTGGATGTCTGCTGAAGCATCAGTGCTGCCCGTAGCATTTATAGTTTGGATGGATAGTTTATGAACGTTCTTATCGTAATCAATGCTATCGGTAACCCCTGCCAGGTGCCAGTGGGCTGTCCTGTCGTCCGGTATTATTTGTGATGTGCCGGCCAGAGCCAGAAACGCGAGTATGCTTGTGAGAATATTTTTTATCATTAGTTACAAAAGTAACATGAGTGGCATTTACATGCAAGGGATTGCTTTACAATTCTGGGCATGATTCCAGAATTGGGAAAATCAAGATAAAAAAAAGCGGAAAACCTGCTGGCATTCCGCTTTTTTGAAGAATTAAGCTGCTTTATTCATCCAGGATTTTTATCTGGGCTTCAAGCAGGGCAATTTCGCGTTTTGCTTTGTCAATTTTATTCTGGAATTCTTTTTTAAGAACATCCGCGTTTTTGGTGTTGGCCAGGAAACCGGTATTGTTTTCCCATAGCTTAACATCTTCTCTCAGCTTGTTGACCTTGCTGAGCAGGCCACCCCGTTCTTTTCTCAGCTGACGCTCACCGCCGGGCATATCTTTCAGGTTATCCACGTGTGATTTATACTGTGAGGAATTCACCTCGGCATTTGAAATACTCAGTTCATCCATCCGCTTATTGATAATATCCTGGTATTCTTTCTGGATTTTGTCTTTCCTGTCGAAGGGAACAAAGCCTATGCTCATCCATTCGCGTTGAATGTCCTTGAGCATTTTCAGGTTATCATTCTTATCCTCACCAAATTCGTATG
>JBEPXQ010000081.1:0-7353 GCA_041641835.1 Bacteroidales bacterium | reverse complement strand
TTCCCATACCCTCTGCTATTCAGAACATTTAACATTAAATCTTAAACATTTCCAATTCCTAATTCATTCCTTATCTTTGCCGACTTATGAAATATCCCTGGGGAACTGATCGCAGGTTCAATGCTTACGTGAATTATCTGAAAAAGAAATTCGGATACCGCATACAGAAAGTGGCTGTAGATGCCGGTTTCACCTGCCCGAACCGTGACGGCACACTTGGCCGGGGCGGCTGCACCTATTGCGACAATAATGCATTTAATCCGTCCTATTGCCAACCTGAAGTGGATATCAGGAGCCAGATAGAAGAAGGGATCAGTTTTCAGAAAAAAAGGTACAAAAATGCAGGTGGATTTTTCGCCTATTTCCAGGCCTATTCAAATACATACGCTCCTCTGGATAAGCTGAAAAAAGCGTATCAGGAAGCACTGTCAGTGGATGAAATATCAGGTTTGATCATTGGCACACGGCCTGACACGATAAGTGAAGAGCTTCTGGATTATTTGCAGGAATTGTCCACAAGCAATTACATAAGCGTGGAATATGGAGTGGAGTCCTGCTATGATAAAACACTTGAGCGGATTAACAGGGGGCATGATTTTGCCGCAGCGGTGGCGGCTATTGAAAAAACAGCTGCAAGGGGCCTTCCAGTGGGAGGTCATTTCATCTTCGGGTTGCCCGGGGAAAGCAGAAAGGAAATGTTGGATGAAGCAGCCATTATTTCTGAACTGCCTTTCTCAAATTTAAAATTTCATCAGCTGCAGATTTTCAAAAATACCCCAATGGCTGAAGAATTTCTGCAAAAACCCGGCGATTTCCACATTTTTAATTATGATGAATACAAGGATTTCATTATTGATTTCCTGGAACTTTTAACTCCGAATGTCAGAATAGAACGCCTGGCTGGTGAGGCTCCACCACGTTTTATTGTAGCCAATCAATGGGATATTCGTAATGACCAGATCATGCTGGGAATCGAAAAGCATTTGGAGCAGAGAAATACATGGCAGGGCCGTAAATTCAACAATACAGCAAACTAATTATGAGAAATTTTCATTTCGGGGCATTCCATCATTGGTAATTTGATAATGTTATTCTATATTTGCAGCCTTATTAAAACAGGATTACTAATAATAATTTTATATACACATGCAGAATAAAGGAGCGATAAGGCTTTTTGCTATTGTTTTTGCACTTGTGAGCTTATATTCATTGTCATTCACCTTTTTTGCTTCCCGCGTGGAAGATAATGCCACTGAATATGCTAACAGTCCGCGAATTCAGCAAAAAGCTGAGGAAATGGCAGAAGGGGATCCCGCGTTAGAAGGTTTTTATTACGATTCTCTCTCGCATGCATCCAGAAAATATTACCTGGACTCTATGCAGAGCCAGGTGATCTACAATCTTGGTATCAGGAAATATACCTACCAGGAATGTAAAGAACGCGAATTGAATCTGGGCCTTGACCTTAAAGGGGGAATGAACGTAACTCTGGAAGTTTCAGTAGTAGATGTAATCAGAAATCTGGCTGCTGAAAACCATGCCACCAACCCTAATTCCAGTTTCAACAAAGCGATTGAAAGAGCCAGGGAAAAACAAAAAGACAGTCAGGAGGACTTTGTAACCCTGTTTTATGAGTCATTTCAGGAAGTAGCACCCGACGAAAGGCTCGTTCCGGTGTTTACTACAGTTGAGCTGAAAGACCGTATCAACGCCAACTCCACAGATGAGGAAGTAGTAGAGGTGATCAGGGATGAAGCTGAAAGTGCCATCGACCGTTCTTTTGAGATACTGCGTACCCGTATCGACCGGTTTGGTGTTGCTCAGCCCAACATTCAAAAACTACAGGGATCCGGAAGGATACTTGTAGAACTGCCTGGTGTTAAAGAACCCGAGCGTGTCAGGAAACTGCTCCAGAGTACTGCACAGCTGCAGTTTTATGAAACCTACAGCTTTCAGGAAATATATGATGTGTTTGGACAGGCAAACCAGAAAGTATCGGATATAGTAAAAGGAGAGCAAATAACCACCGACACAACTATTGCCGATGCTGAAGAAACAGAACTCATTACTGATGGCTCGCAAGCAGTGGATATTGACCCTGAAGGTGACGAAGTTACCACGGCAAATGAGCTGGAAGGTGAGTTCGTTGAAGAGGATGTAACCAATCAGCAGGACAGCGCTGCCCTTGCAGAACTGATCGAGCAGGAAGATACAACTCAGATGGGAACCCAGGATAGTGAACTATTTAATATACTGCAACCTGCTTTTGCACAGGATGAGCAGGGAAGGGTTTACCCCATGGAAGGCCCGGTTGTTGGTTATGCTGAAGTAAAAGACACCGCTAAGGTTAATCATTACCTTAGTATGCCACAGGTAAAAGTTCTTTTCCCGCGCGATATGAAGTTATCATGGAGTGTTAAACCACAGGCGGAGGACAATGATGTTTATATGCTCGTTGCTCTGAAAACCGAACGCGGAGGGAAACCTCAGCTTAGCGGGGAAAGAGTGGTTAATGCACGTCAGGATGTTAGCCCTAACGGCGATTATGAAGTGGTGATGACCATGGATAAACAGGGTGCTAAAACCTGGAAACGCCTTACTGCTGATAATGTAGGCAATGCTGTGGCTATCGTTCTGGATGGATATGTTTATTCATTCCCGGTAGTTCAAACTGAAATCGGAAATGGTATTTCAACCATTAGCGGAAACTTCTCTGCTGAAGAGGCGATGGACCTTGCTAACATACTGAAAGCGGGTAAGCTGCCTGCGCCTGCCAATATCGTGGAAGAAGCAGTAGTTGGACCTTCACTGGGTGAAGAAGCCATTAATGCAGGTTTGATATCCTTCATTATTGCCTTCATCATGGTGCTGCTGTATATGATCATTTATTACAGCCGCGCTGGTCTGGTGGCTGACCTTGCATTGCTTACCAACGTATTCTTTATTTTCGGAGTGCTTGCATCACTGCAGGCCGTGCTTACACTGCCTGGTATTGCAGGTATTGTGCTTACGCTCGGTATGGCAGTGGATGCCAACGTGATTATCTATGAACGTATAAAGGAGGAGGTGAGAGCCGGGAAAGGTAAAAAACTGGCCATCGCTGACGGGTACAAGAACGCCTATTCTGCCATCATTGATGGTAACGTAACCACGCTGGTTACAGGTATAGTACTTGTGATCTTTGGTGCCGGTCCTGTTCGTGGTTTTGCCACAACTCTTATCATCGGTATCATGACATCTCTCTTCTCTGCCATATTCCTGTCAAGACTGGTGTTTACCTGGATGTTAAATAAAAACATCGAAGCTACTTTTGCCAACAAATTCACCATGAACACACTTGCCAATGCTAAATTCGATTTCATTGGCATACGAAAGAAAATGTATGTGATTTCCGCCATTGTAATCGTTGCCGGTATTGTTTCACTGGCTACTAAAGGCCTTAACATGGGTGTGGATTTCAGCGGCGGACGTACTTACGTGGTTCGCTTTGATCAGGATGTGAATACTGTTCAGATGAGGGAATCTTTGTCCCAGGCCTTTGTGGATGAAGAAGGAGAATCATATTCCCCTGAGGTGAAAACATTCGGTCCTGATAACCAGGTGAAGATCACCACTAAATTTATGATGGATAGCGATCAGCCCAATGCTGACTCTTTAGTGGAAGCCCGTCTGTATGAAGGAGTGGCAGGCTTTTATGACGCAGAAATAAGCCGCGAAGGCTTCCATTCTGATGCCAGCGAAAAGGTTCTCGGGATATTAAGTTCACAGAAAGTTGGACCTACCATCGCCGATGATATCAAGCGGAAAGCCGTGTTGGCCATAGCCATAGCCCTGGTGTTTATGTTCGTGTATATTGCAGTGCGTTTCCGCAGATGGCAATACGGACTTGGTGGTCTCACTGCACTGTTCCACGATTCACTCATAGCAGTGTCATTGTATTCCATATTCTCGGGTATAGTACCGTTTACCCTGGAGGTGGATCAGGCATTTATTGCTGCCATCCTAACCATCATTGGGTACTCAATCAACGACTCGGTGGTAATCTTCGACCGTATCAGGGAGTCAAATACTCTTTATCCCAAACGTTCGCTGAAGGAAAATATGAACGCGGCTCTCAACAGTACACTTGCCCGTACGTTTAATACCTCAGGAACTACATTTGTAGTATTGCTGATCATATTTATCTTCGGTGGAGAAGTTATCCGTGGATTTGCCTTTGCTTTGATGGTTGGTGTACTCATCGGTACCTATTCATCTCTCTTTAATGCCAGTCCTGTGTCCTACGACCTGATTGTTTCGCAGGATAAGAGACGTGCAGCGAAGGAAAAAAACAAGCCACAAAAAGCTAAAAAATCCCCGCAGAAAAAGAAAAAGTAATATTTTTGAAAAAATTATAAAGAAGGGCCATACGTTTTGGCCCTTTTTTTTGTCTGTATTATTTGAAGACGGGTTTAGATGTGGTGATCTTTAAATATGATTTGTTTTGATTATGTAACCGATCAATATAATATAATGATTTGCACGCGCGTTTATCTTAAAGTGCTTTATGTTTATCGCTTTAAGCTGCTTTAATACAGGTGTGTACAAATGTGTTACTACTTGATGTATTGAAAGAATATGACGAATAGTAACTATTTATTTTTTTAACAGGAAATATTTCTTTATTTTAGCAACCCTTTAAGTGGATGAAAGTTCAGCATTTCTTCTGCCTGAAGGTAAAAGAGAACATAACGAACCGGGGATTAAGTGGTCAGGAAATTAGCGTGCTGGAGAATTGGTGGTTTCCCGGATAAATATAAAAATGTACAATCAATGAAGAGCATTAAATCTTTTCTTCTTTTAATGGTGTTATCGCTGGCGTTTACTACGGCAGCCCTCGCCCAGAAAAACTATACTGAGGAAGCCGATGATGCATTTGACATGAAGATGTATTATGAGGCAATTGACCTTTATAAAAAGGCCTATAGCAAAACGTCAAACCGTGTGGAAAAAAGGCGTATGCTTTTCCGGATTGCCGAGAGCTACCGCCTGACCAATAATATCCGGCAGGCGGAATATGCCTACCTGCGTGCTGTTAGAGCTAAATACTCTGACCCGATCGTTTACCTCCGTTATGCCCAAATTCTTAAAAGCCGTGAAAAATATGAGGACGCGATTAAGCAGTATAAAATCTATAAGGAAAAAGTACCAGATGATCCAAGGGCAGATAAAGGTATAGAATCCTGCAAGCAGGCAAAAGACTGGGTGGAAAACCCTACCAGGTATATAATTGAACCCGATCGCAGGATTAATGATCGCGAAGCTGATTTCGCACCCATGTATGCCGACAGGAAATATAACACCATTATTTTCACTTCCACCAGAAATGAAGCTACAGGCAGAACTGACCCCAATACAGGCCAAACTTATTCCGATCTTTTTATTATTGAGGAAGATAAAAAAGGAAACTGGAGTCGTGCCGATTTGATTGACCGGGATGAGGTGATCAATACAGATGTAAATGAAGGAGCTGTATCCTTCGATCGCCGCTTCACCACCATGTATTTCACCCGCTGCCCGATGGAAAAAGGCAAAGTTCTTTCATGTAAAATTTATACTACCAAAAAGCGTGGGCGCACATGGAGTGACCCGGAACCGGTGCCCCTGGGACCCGATACATTTACCTACGGACATCCTGCCGTGTCAAGAGATGAAAGAACCATCATCTTTGCTTCTGATATGGATGGAGGCTATGGTGGCCTTGACCTATGGATGGCCAGCCGCAGAAGCTCTTCCCGCCCCTTTGGCGAGCCTGTAAACCTTGGCCCGGAAATTAATACTCCCGGGGATGAAATGTATCCTTACCTGCGTGAAGATGATCATCTGTATTTTGCTTCCAACGGGCATATTGGCCTTGGAGGTCTTGATATTTACCATTCAAAAAAGGTGAATGAAAACTGGACCGAACCGCAGAACATGAAGGTGCCGATCAATTCACACATGGATGATTTTGGTATTACCTTCAATAAAAACCAGCGCTCACTTGAAGATAAAAAAGCGGAAGAAATGGGCTTTTTCTCCACCAACCGCCGTGGTGGAAGGGGAGAAGACGATATCTGGCATTTCAGGCTTCCGGAGATTATTTTTACATTGTCAGGTACTGTGAGAGATGAAAGCACCCTGCAGCGAATCACAGATGCTAATGTTACTATGGTCGGCTCCGACGGCACCACAGTGGAAACCAAAACAGATAATACAGGTCGATATAAATTCAATAAGCGGCAGGTAAATAAGGAGACATCCTATGAGCTTACAGTGAGCAAAAAAGAATATTTCGATAAAACAAAGAAGGAAACCACAGTTGGCCTCCTGGCCAGTAAGGATCTTGTGCTTGATTTCAAACTAAAACCTATACCTGAAGATCCTATTCCGCTGCCGGAGATCCGCTTTGACCTTGCCAAGTGGGACCTGAAAGACATTTATAAAGACTCATTGAATGGCCTGATAGAAACGATGAAAAAGAACCCGAGACTTGTGGTTGAACTCGGGTCACATACCGATTTCCGTGCAGATGAAGATTATAATGATACACTCTCGCTTAAACGTGCGAAGTCCATCGTTGACTATCTTGTAAAAGAGGGCATTGATCGTGCACGCCTTGTGCCCAGGGGCTATGGTGAGCGTATGCCAAGAGAGTTGGATAAGGATATTACAATTGATGGAATTACCTTTGACAAAGGAACAGTACTTACCGAGAGCTATATCAAAGGCCTTCCTTCCACACGCAAGAGAGAAGCAGCGCATCAGTTGAACAGGCGCACTACATTCAGGATACTCAGGAATGATTATGTGCCAACTAAAACTGCAGTGGAAGATGTGGATACAACCGGATATGGCGGAATTGCACTGCGGCCTGATGAAAATATGGTGAAACTGAAAGCAAAAGAAAATGCCTATACTTTCCCGATTATCATAAATCGCAACCAATTGAGGGCGAGCTATATTAAAAATACTGATGCCATCTACCTTTCTTATGATAAAGCAATGGATCTGCTTTCACAGGCCATAATTACTGTGGAAGATTTCACTGAAGGTGAAGCTGCCATCAAGGAAGACGGTACTATTGTGGAAAATGCTGAAGTAAGCCTCAATACTGTTCGCATTGCTAATCGGGAGTTGGAGAATGTGCGTATGATAGTTACATATGATCAGCAGCCTCATATTATTATAGGTGATGCCGGTCTTAAGCAATTTGGTAAGTTCAGCATTGATGAGGAAAGAGAAATGCTCATCTTTGAGGAGAAAGCCGAAACCGAAGAACAAGAAAATTAGCTGAATTAATATATGATAATCCCGGAACTTCAATGTGGAGTT
>JBEPXQ010000080.1:0-7367 GCA_041641835.1 Bacteroidales bacterium | reverse complement strand
TTTCAATACTTCCTCCACACCCATCTGTGCACTATTGCCAACGGAATACAGGCTGGAGAACTTAAGGCCTTTGGGGATTCCTGCCTCAAGGATAAAAACGGCAGTGGCTCCTGATCCTGAAATGAAATCTACTCCCTTTGGATCAAGCTCCGGGATGGGTTCTGTGAATACAGAGTGATGATGCGGAGTGAGCACTCCCACACAGTTGGGACCGATAAGCGCTCCGTCAACTTTATTGATGGCATCTACTACTTTTTGCTCCAGCTTTGCGCCTTCTTCACTTTCCTCGCTGTATCCCGCAGAGAGAATGATAAAGGCCCTGGTGTTTTTTTCCTGCGTCAGGGTTTCAACTACAGGGAGCGTATATTTTGCCGCGATGGCAATAATGGCAAGGTCAACCTCTGGAAGATCCTTTGCTTCTTTATAGCTTTTTACGCCCTGCACTTCATCCAGCTTGGGATTCAATACATAAAGGTCACCGGAAAAATTTCCGTCAATAATATTTTTAAGCACTTTTCCGCCTGGTTTCTGGATATCATTTGATCCGCCAACCACGACGATGCTTTTAGGATTGGTTAACTGTTGGTTTATCATGTGATTAGATTTTTTTCTTTCGGCTTGCTAAAATATAAAATAAAAAAGACTTGCAGGACGACACTGGCAGGTTTATCTTACCCCAGCTATGTAATTTTATTGTTATTTTATAAAGGTAAACTTTTTTTTATATGCGGAAAGTATTACTTTTATCCAAATGTATTTTGTCTTTTTATATGCATAATAACTTAAGGATCAAAAAACTAAAATAAGAAAAGGTATGAGAAATTTTCTGTTTTTTTCATTGCTTTTATTTGTGGCAGTATCCTGCTCCGATCGTGAGCTGGAAAGCCAGAGCGTGGGTGAAGTAGAGGGCTACCGGCCTGTTTACATGCAGCCATCTGAAGCTATGAAAGTGGAGGTAAAAGGGGTTCAACCGCTTACCGACCCCGGAAAGATTTATTGGTATCACAGCTATATGATGTTGGCAGATAAGGGTAGAGGTGTTCATGTTATTGACATTTCTAATCCGGCAAGCCCTAAAAAACTTGCTTTTATCAGCATACCGGGGGTGAGTGATGTAGCTGCTACTGGCAACCATCTCTTTGCGGATAATATCACTGACCTTGTGGTATTTAATATTTCAGATGTTATGAATATTAAGTTCGTTAAAAGGATTGAAGATGTTTATCCATCGGATAATCAGATGTATCCGGCGCATGCCACAGGATATTTTGAATGCGTGGACCCCACCAAAGGTTTAGTAACAGAATGGCAAAAAGTAATACTGGAGGATCCAAAATGTCGAAGATAAAAAAGATACTTACGCACAGGAGCCTGCTGTTGCTGGCCGGATTGATATTTGTCGCTTTTGCCTGCGAGGAAGGCGGACTTGGTCAGAATGACAGTATTAGCACTGAAAAAAGTGCCGGACCCGGTAAAGGAGGCTCCATGGCACGGATGACCATCGTGAAAAATCACCTGTATGCAGTGGATGTTTCCAGTTTGAAAATTTTTGATATTTCCAGCCCTGACAACCCGGTTTTTAAGAATGATGTGAAAATCGGCAGAGATATAGAAACCATATTCGGCTTTAAAAATCATCTTTATATTGGTTCAACCGAGGCGGTATATATTTACAATATTGATGATCCGCTTAACCCAACGCAGGTTACTATGATACAGCATGTGCTGAGTTGCGACCCTGTGGTGGCCAACGACACCATTGCTTTTTCCACCATCAGGAGCACAAGTGCCTGCCGCTGGAATAACTGGTGGGTCAACGAGTTGCTGGTGCTTGATGTGTCTAACATGAACAACGTGGTGCAAACACATAGCTATCAATTGGGCTTCAGTCCATATGGCCTCGGGCTTAAAGATACTACCATGTTTCTCTGCAAGGGGGATGAAGGGGTTGCCCTTTATGACATTCGTGAAGTCGCAAACCCGGTAAATTGGGATCTAAACAGTTTCAATACAATATCAGGGATAGATGCATTTGATGTGATCATTCATGATGACCTGCTGATGGTTGTAGGTGAAGATGGATTACTATTTTATGATATCTCCGACCTTATGAATATTCAGAAATTATCAGAAATAAACCCGGATTAAAGTAAGCTATGAAGAAATTATTATTGGCATGCACCGTTTGCATGTGCTTTGCCGTGTCGGCAAACGCCCAGGAACAGAGAGAAGGAACATTTTCAGATACTGTAAACATGAACTCGTATCTAAAGCTACATTTAACAACATTGTTTGAATTTGAGCCTGCTTTGCAGTTCGGTTATTCCTATCCGGTAAATGCCGGGCGCGGACAGCTTCAGCATGAAATAGGTTATGTTACCTGGAACCGGTCTTATATGTTATCAACCGATAGAGATGATATTTCCTTTCACGGCTTCCGTATCAGAAATCAGTACCGGCATTATTACCTTACAAAGCGCGCTGCTGAAGTAAAAGACGAGCTGGAGAAGGATTACAACCGCAATTATTTTGCGCTGGATGTAATGTATAAATACGGTAATATCTGGCAGGTTCGGGAGATAGATTACGGAGCATATTTTGAAGATGTTGGAATGGTCACACATAAGCATGTGGGAGCTATCCATGTGATTGTGGGCAAGGAAAGTGAATTTCTGGCCAGCGGAGAAACCATCCTTGATTATTACTTCGGATTTGGATTAAGGTATAAAGGATTTGCCTCTGAATATGATGATTTAGTGCCGCACAATGATCTTTCACCGTTTTTTTACGACAGTATTTCACGGGCCTCCTTAAGTTTCATGGCCGGGGTGCGTATCGGCTTTAAGATTTAATATACCTTTCCATTGCTTAACGGATTGTATTGAGAAACAAAAAATCTCAGTCCTTCACGAAACGTTCTCTTATTTCTTTTTCAATCATCACAAAATAGCTTTTTTCGATGCTGTATGTGGTGATCTGAAATGCGTACCTGCCGTTTTCTTCTTCTTCCAGGCGAATAACCGGATTCTTGATCATTGATGTCCAGGGCAGCGAAAGCAGGGCAGCTCGTATATCCAGGATGGTTTGTTCGGCTGTTTTTTCTTTATTGGTAACCAACCTGAAGCTGTGACTCTGGATTTTATCCGCAGGATGGGAACGTACTATTTCCCGCTTTATGAGCATAGTGTAGGGAATATAGATATTTTTCCCGCTTTCGGTTTCCATGACCAGATTACGAAAACCGAAGCGCACTATCTTCCCATGATAATTACCCACATCAACGGTTTCATTTACCTGCAGGTCCCGGTTGGATTTTATGATAATACCGGCGATAAGATCACGCAGGGCATACCAGGCAAACCAGATCATCGACAACAGCACGATGGCCCCAAGCCCGATGGCGAAATACATATTGTACTTTACAAAATAATTGATCCCCCAGATAAAAAAAACGAACCAGCAAATAAACTCAATCAGTGGCATTGCTTTACGGATACGGGTTTTATATTCTGTCTTTACAGGCAGAACAGGCACAAAGAAATTAATAACGCGAAAAGCCACGGCTATCAGCACGGCTATCAGCAGGAAAAAATATACCGCCGAATATGAAAAATGGTCTTGTATTTCAGGCATAATCAAATAATTTTCATTTCATTCAGCTTGACCATCAAATGTGGATAAAGTACAGGATTAATTTCATAAACATTTTTACCGTTTTCAATAATCAGCCCTGATAGAAATAGCGTTTCCAGCTGACTCACAGCTTCTTGTTTTTCAACTCTCAAAACTCTGGCCAGTTTATCCGGAGTTATTCTTCTGTGCAGCAGGATTTGCAGCAATGTAATATACCAGAAAGTCTCCAGGTAATTCAGCTTATCCAGGTCAGGAATTCTTGGTTCAGCTATGGAAATTACTCCATTATCAAAATCTTTGATATAATTGATCCAGTTGCGTAATGCAATGCCAATATTTCCACGTGAGTAGTTAAAGTGCCTGGAAAACAACCGGGCCTGCCGCCATGGCCTTATGTTTTTGTCCGTCTTTTTACCCAGCCTTAGCTTCAGGTTACCTGATTCGTGTCTAAGCATGATGGCCTTACGCAGTTCTCCGGCATTCATGGGGCCGCATTCGATCAAACTGAGAAAGTGTTGCTCAATCTTTTCTATCTTGTTAATCAGCGTGAAAGCATGTTTGTTCACAGTTACAAGAAACATATAATCGCTGGAATACTTTCTGATGATTTTCATGATCATAGTAATGATCGTCATTCCATCAGCAGTTTTTTCCCACCATAGGTCCAGGTCTTCAAAAAGAATCACCGAATTTGAGGGCATATTGCTGAATATGTCATCATAATCGCCACTGCGGTCGGTGGCTGATATCAGAGCCTGCTTGAAATCATTCCGGTTAACGGAACCCGCGTGAGGAGGGCTTATGATCACCAGGTTGCTACGGTAAAGCAATTTATTTACTATGTATTGCGACAGGAAGGTTTTGCCTGAATATCTTGCACCAAGAATTAATATTCCGCCATGATGCCCCGATTGATGGCGTTTCAGCGCAATTTCCGCCTTCTTCATTTCCTGCTCGCGACCTACCCAGAAATCAATCAGGTAGTTTTGTCGCCTGAGGAAGAGTTGGCGGTAGTAAAATGGCAAACTGTTGATTACCTCCGGTGAACCATCCACTGATTCAACAATATCCAGGATATCCTCAACCCGGGCCTGATTCTCATCCAGTTTCTGACGCAGCTGTTGAGTAAGAATAATTCCCCGGCTGCGACGGTAATATAGCTTGCTCATTTGATGCAGCATGCTTTCCCAGCCTGACATTAGTTGCCTGCGCATCCGCTTCATTGCCGGTTCTTTTTCTGAAGTCCGGATGTATTGGCGGGAATGTAAAGCTTTATGCCGGAAAACCGAATACTGAAGGTTTTCAGAAAACGTACTGATCCTTTCCTTCAGTTGAAGCATGGATTCGTTTCTAAGGATTTTCGTGCTTTCCAGGATGTTTTGTATGTCCTTACTCTTCTTGTATATGAAATCCGTGAGCTGATCACCAGTGAATTCGTTTCTTTTTTCACTGAAGGTGAAATCCATTACCCTCACAATTTCCCTTATGGATTTGTTATTGCGGGTGATATCTTCCGGAAGTTTCCTGGTGAGGCTCTGTAAGGGAGCTATTAATTCATTCTGAATTAGATAATCCAGAAAATGGTTGACAGAAAGCTTAATACTTACTATTCTGGAAAACTGCCTTTCATGGAATTCGTTGAAGCTGTCCTCGCTCATCAGGTTTATGTTAGCAGGGAATAAGCGTGAGCCAAGGCGAATCCGCTTACTGGCAGAATCCAACACAGCTCTGAAAAATGTGTGGTAAGTGGCATCAGGTTCAAAATCCAGATTTTCCTCAAGAGAATGATCTTCTTCAGGCTTGTGTATCATCATATCATTCACCTGATCCAGTATCTTTTGCTGCTTATGCTCGGTTTGCTTGCTCAGCTTAATCTCAATTTCATGCCCAATGTCATTAAAAATGGTTTGAATTCGGGTTGAAAAAGTCAGCAGATATGTTTCCAGTAGCGCACCATTGAGGAAGAGCTCCTGATTGTGTTGCCACTTTTCTGGTATGGAAGATAGCCAGCGGGTGGTTTTTTTCAGTATCTTATGTTTGTCGTCCAGTTCATCCTCAGGTTTAACACGGCACTGCAGAGGCTCCAGCCTGGCAGACACCTCACCAAGACTTTCAATTATCAAGGTTTGCGCCCTGGGCAGAAGGCTTTCCATTGATTCTTCCTGAGATTCCGAGAGGTTGTTTATGCTTTCCAGTGCACTTTTCAGAATCTGTGTTCGCAACTTCTCATCACTGTTGTCGTTTTCTTTCTCTTTATTGATAAACCCCTTGAAGCTGCTTTCAATCTTTTCAATGGTTTTTTGCAGTTCCACCACAAACTGACCTGTAATCAGTCCCCATTTTTCAAAGGTAACATTCAATATTTTGTGGGTGGTAAGCGGGAAGTACTCCTCAAGTACCTTGCGGTAATAGAAATCGCATACGGGGTTTATGCCGAACATCTTTTTCAGCAGCATTTTTTGCCGCTTCACTATTTTTACCCTGAACGGATCACGCGGGGATATCCTGAGCTCATTCTCCGACAAGTTTATCCTGATCTTGTAGGGTTGTTTTTTGATGATCTTATCAGATTCTTCCAGTAGCCCGGCAATGGATCGCTCTATGCGGCTGCGTTGGCTTTCCAGCTGATCGTCTTTGATCCTCATCAGCTCATTGCCAATGGAGGTTAACATATTCTGCTTGATCTTCAGCAGTTTTTTGGTCCTGTCGTAGGTATCTTCCGCTTTTACTTCAGTTACTTTCCGGGCTGTTTCGTGAATGATCTTTTTAAGATTTTCCAGCACCTGATGGTTTTGCTTAAACAGATCAATTAATGCATCTGTTTTTATCCGGTTTACCGACTGCACCAGATCATCGCGGGTTTTTTCCAGTGCGTTGGCCAACGCACGGTTGGAGGGCAGGTCAAGTTCGGGAACGCTCTTTGACAATTTTACAATACGTGCTACCTTGGTGGAAGTTCCGGATGTTTCCAGTGAATGAATATTGGCTTTTAACTCTATGGGTTTTATGCGGGTTGAGGCCCTTACCAGAACCACGGTACCAATGTCTTCACACAAACTGTTGATGTTTTGTATGTATTTCACTTCCATGCCTTCTTTCAGGAAAGGCAAACCCAGGAATATCAGGTCTGAATTAACAGACTCCACGCGAATTATATCGTAAAGTGGCTTATTCTCTATTTCATTATTCAGTATTCTGATTTCAGCACGAATTCTAAGGCTGTCCAGTATTTCCTTGGTTTCTTTATAGATAATGTCCCTTTGGTTATTAATCGGGTTAATGATCATCAGGCGCAGTTGAGACTCACTCCATTTTTCTGAAAGCCAGAGGAACTTTACAAGCTGAATGGCCAGATGGCTGTTGTTGGCACCGCCACGCCACCAGATGTCGATTGTTTTGTAGTTGCCGAAACCTTTTCTTTTGTCATAATCGATCATCAGGATGTTCATATCCAGGCGGTGTAGCGTGGTCAGCATCTCCACAAACTTAGATGGGTCTTTGGTATGCCTGGCCCAGCCCATCAAAACTGTATTAGGATCAACACCTGAAAACCCGTAATTCTGAGCTATATCTTCTATACCTTCATATACATTTTTACATGTGTGCCTTCTGGAAAAGATACCTTCAGTTTCCAGGCTTTTATCCTCGGATGTTTCAGCCTGCTTATGTTTTGGAAGTATCTCGCTCCTGGGGTCTTCGGTTTCAACCAGGTGGAAATTGGATAACAAACCATG
>JBEPXQ010000079.1:0-7416 GCA_041641835.1 Bacteroidales bacterium | reverse complement strand
CACTGATAATGATATTACCGGTGGTAATTCCGGAAGCCCCGTGATCAATGGCCGCGGACACCTGATCGGAACAGCCTTCGATGGTAACTGGGAAGCCATGAGCGGCGACATTGCCTTCGAGCCCGAACTGCAGCGCACCATCAGCGTGGATGTGCGTTACACCTTATTTATTATTGATAAGCTTGGCGACGCCGACAACCTGATCGAAGAAATGACGATTATCAGGAATAAAGAATAAAATTCTGAGCCAAAAGCATATTAAAAAGGCTGCCCGGATTTAGGGCGGCCTTTTTTTATGGGGGTCTATACTGATACTCCTGCATCCAGTATGAATAAATGTTTAGCCAAAAATATTTACCTTTGGCTAAAATATTCGCCAATGGCTGCTTTAGATAAGGATCTTCAGAAGAATAAAACCTGCCTTAATGATTTCAGGGATTTAACATTAAGAATCCTTCAATACCTTCCTGATGTAATAAGTGGATATGAAGAAAAAAAAGGATACAGGCTGTATTATTCTGATATGGCAGGAACCAAAAAACACGTCAGACCAATAAAAACTGATATGTTCATACAGGAGCCAGAAGAGTTCAGCAAATACTATGAACTTCTTCAGAAAATACTGCACGGACTAAAAAAACAGAAAGCTGCCTCAGTGGAGCAAAAATCAGTTATTGATAAAACACTTTACACGATACAGCAAGCAACTGGTGCCGGTCTCGACCTTATGGTAAATCCTAATAGCGCAAGAAAACATGTAGGAAACAGGTTTGAGGAACTTATCAAAGCTGTAATAACTGAAATGGGTATCACCAATGAAAGAATTGTTTTGCAGATACCATATAAAGTAGAAAATGAAGAGACTAAAATCTATAAATGCGAAAATGATCTGATTATTTCTCCTTTTGATGAGATTAAGTCAACAAATCACGCTTTAAATGAAAAAGAAATCGTAGTTTCAGTGAAAACAACATCTAAAGACCGGATGGGTAAAATATTTATTGATAAGATATTACTTGAAAGGTTTGTTAAACATCCTCAAAGGGTTATAGGTATTTTTCTGAACGATGTACAACGAAAGGAAAATAACAACATCAGTTACACGCTGGTTTCAGGCCTTTTCATGGTTTATACTAACTTCCTCACGAAGCTGGATGGCATCTATTACTTTGATCTCCCGCCCACTGCAGAAAAAGAACCTTTTAAAAAAACTATGAAGCCATTTTCAGAACTAATTACTAATGAGCTTCATGCTATGTTATCCTCTTAGCAATTTCCTTCTGTTCTGCGACTCCCGTTCATCCACAGCACTGGCAATACGCTTTATATGCTGATGGTCTGTAATCCTGTCCTGAATGATCCGGCAATAGTCCTCAATTAATTCACTCCCGATCCAGTTCCTTTCAAGAGCCTCGGCAACGGCATAGGTTGAACCGGATCCACCAAAAGGGTCCATGATTGTGCTGTCAGGATTTGAAGAGGACTGAATGATTCTTCTTAATAACTCCACCGGCTTTTGGGTAGCATGTGGATATTTTTCCCAGGAACTGTTGGAGATGGTTGGTATTTCGAGTACATCCTTCGGTTTTGCCCCCAAAGGATGCGGTTCCCATTCATAATTCTTTTTTGATCCGTTGGAATACTGCGAACTTTCAGCCTGTTTGCGTTTCGGGTATTTTGTAGTATGTTGATTATATGGAATTCGCACTTCATCAATATTAAAAATAAAGTTTTTTGTTTTCCTGAAGTGAAGAATACTTTCATGTGATCTGCCCCAGTCATTTCCCAGATTTGCCTTATTCCGGTAAAACCAAACAAGCCACTTGCAGCCTTTAAACAGGTGCGAAGCTGCCCATTTAATATCTGCAAGAATTTCAGAAAATCCGCAAACAAAAAGTGATCCGTTGTCACTCAATACTCTTTGAGCCTCAGTGATCCACTTCATACTCCAGTCCACATATTCTTTCTGTGAAGAAAATGTGTCCCATTGTGCTTTTTTGATATTATAAGGCGGATCGGCAAATATAAGGTCAACTGACTTTGAATGCATGTTTTTCAGCAGTTCCACTGCATTCATATTATATAACCTGCCGTAAACTGTAGAAAAGAAAGGTGTGAGATCCTCAATTTCCCTTTTATGATAAGGAATTTCAAGCTGCAATTCTTCCACCAGGCTAAACAATTGTTCTTCGGAATAAACACGATAATTGTTTATCGGATGACGAACGCTTTTAAACTTCCCGCTATTATCCCACCTCCTGAGGGTTTCCTTGCTAACATTCAGGTAATCGGCTGCTTCACTTATTGTAAGATATTTTTCCATAGCATTGTACAACCCTGGTCATGATTACACAAAGATAATACAAATTCACTCACAATCCTAAACCTTTTTTTCAGTTTATGGAGTATTTTATTCCACTTTAACAAGTTTGTTGTCTTCATAACGATATATAACATAACCCTCGTCAGGGTATCATCAGCGGTAAGTTTATGACTTTTACGAAGGCTGCAGTAATTACATACTCATGCTTTCAGGCACCATCAGCGAAGAACCTGCACCTTTCTAACTACAGCACCCTTACTGGTATTAATCCTGAGCAGGTATATTCCCTGGCTTAGTCCTGAAACATCAATGGATGAGCTGTTGCCACTGTAAATAATCCTGCCGGAAACATCTGCCATTTCCACTGCCTCGATATACAGACCTGGAGCGGTTATGCGAATAACTTCATCTGCAGGGTTTGGATAAACATTAATATTCAATTTTTCTACAGCGTCTTCCAAGCTGACATTCAGCGCGCAGTTTGCCCCGGGTGGATACAGTACCGAATCGCCCTCAGCATAGCAAAGGAACTCGAAATGTGATTCGAAACTATAGGGATAAGCTGGCTCCACCAAACCCCGGCCTGATCCTATGCCTTCAATGACATATTGCCCGTTGTCAAGGTTAAAGCGCCGGTAATAGTCTCCGGTAATTTGCACCGAATCTATACTCACTATCACCTGCTTTTTAAAGGAATAATTCCCTGGCACAGAGTCGCCAACCTGCAAGGTGTAATCATAGATGGTTTGCTCAAAATTATATGTATTTTCCACAAAATGCACCTTACCTGAATCATAACGCACTGCACCTTCATACTGGCGTGCAAAGCTGTAAACCGTAGTGTCGCAAGGGGAATTTGGTGCGGCTGCCTCCTGATACATAATGCCTGTTGCATAAAGCTTTTTGTAAATAAGTGCATTGATAAGCGTGTCGCCTTCGAAATACAGCCTGTAGTCCCTTACCTGCACGCAGGTGGCCTTTGTATGATACATATGCTCCACCCTCCACTGGGAAGTACTGTCAGGTGGCACAGGATGATAGTCCTGTGCAGAAAAAATGAGCGGGATCATTAAGAGCGGTAGGAGTAGAAATTTTTTCATGATATTAGTTTTGATATTAAAGGCCAGAGCGTTTATTACCGTCATTTATGCGGGGTTCAACTTTTGTCATGGCCCGGTTCATTGTATGGATCTATAGCACTTGAGTTTTGATAAATATATGATTATAATGGCCGCAAAGCAAGTATTGGTCCCAAAAAAAGAGCCGCTCCTGCGTGGAACGGCTCTTTAAGTATTTCAAAAGGAATTGATTTTAGTTGTTCACCTGGAACTTTTTGGTTACAATTCCCTGATCAGTCATCATTCTGATGAAGTACATGCCGGCTTTATAATCAGCTACATTCAGCTGTACTTTTGTGCGGTTAACTTCATCTGCAAACACGAGCTGTCCCATATTATTATACACCTCAATCTGTTGGATGTTCAATTCTGAACCTTCCACATTCAGTATATCATTTGTTGGGTTAGGATATACCTTCATGTTTGCTGCCATTTGTTCTTCCACTGAAGTAACATCAGAAACAGAAACATTATCAATAAGGTAGTAATAAGCCTGATCAGTAGTTACATTAAAAGCAATGTAATACACATCATCAGTAGCCACCTGGAAGTTCACACCAACTTCAGTAAATGCTGTAGCATCCACTGTTCCCAGATTAGCAACCATGGTAGTCAAAGCAGCAGGATCAGGGCTGGTACCCATAACTATCTGTACATCTTCAGGTATAGGCCCAAAGAATGATCCGACGCGGTGCCAGAAATTAAGCTGATATGTTTTACCTGCTTCCAGATTCAGGCATCTTGAAACTACGTATTCATCCTGCTTCACTGATCCACCTGGCACATAGATGATGTTGGTACCCTGATGGGCAGCAGCGCCTGCATTAATTATTGAAGCAACGGCTCCGTCATTATTACCATCAATAAATTTCCATGCGTAATTGTCATCACTCATTTCAAAGCTGGTTGAATAAGGAACGTCAGTAGGCTCAACATTGTAGAACCCTGTCATTGCTGTATCATTTTCAGCCATTGTATCTCCTGAAAGTTCCACATAAGCTTTAACCAGATAATGTCCATAGGCAGAAGCATCAATTTGTGCTGTAAAAGTGTACTGGATAGTATCTCCAGGTATAATGGTATCAGAAAGTGTTTCCACGACCGGAGTACCGTTGTTTACGATATATCCGGCATCAAGACCCATAATGGTATCTATACCATTATTATAAATATTGATCTCAACATCCTTCATGCTAATATCACAACCTGATTCGATATCAGAAACTTCAGTAAGGATAGCATCATCAGAAATCGGGTCCATAATAATACCTTTGATCATCCAGCGGCCCATGCCCGGTGCTTCTGTAAGTGCACCGCCATTAAGTCCCGAAACATAGTAGAAGGCATTGGCGCGACCCGGGTCTTCAGTCTGAATATTCAGTGGGAAGTATCCGGTATTGGGATTGGCTGTTTGTGCAAAACCTACATAGATATCCTCATCAGTTGCATTATAAGGCATAATCGGCAATTCCACGTAAGTATTGGTATCAGAAGGCATAATGGTAACCGGCTGGCCTGTTGAAAGAATATTCCCGGAGGCATCCATTAAAACACCAAACAGCTGGTTACCCGCGGCGGAACCGGAAATGTTGATCATTGCAGCTTCCACAGCTTTTGATCCGTGCACATGGAATTTCGCTACCATCATACCTGCAGCATCATTAAATCCTACACCATAGGCAATTTCAGTAGTATCAGCATGATTAAAAGTGTAATCCGTTACTTCCTGGTAATAGGAAGCTGAATTATTGGAATTATTCTCATCAGCTGCAACAGAAACAGTTACATCATTCACACCCATCGCGGTAGGATTAAAGCCGGTAAATACAATTGTATCCTGCTCCAGTGAAAGAAGTGAAGGAATGGTGATTGTATCCTGGTAAGAATTTGCTCCTGTTATGTCCAGATGAACTTCAGCATTGGTCTGGTCAGCTGTTCCGCGATTCCAGACAATAGCAGAAACCCATTGTGGTGATCCACCGTCTTTTGGAAATTCACCTAAAGTATGTATGGCTTTCACATAGAGATCATTTGCTTTGCAACCACCTCCAATATTATACACGGTAGCCTGATCGCTGACGAAAGAAAAGCTTGAGTCAACTAATGTTGAATTAAAATAAACCTCATAACCCCCCGGTGAGAAGATTCCGTCTCCATATGAATCATAAATATTAAACGTATAGCAACCCGATTGCAATACACACACATTAGTAGAGTAGGTTGTATCTTCCATATCATAAACCGGGCTGGTTGCTACTACCTGATTATTCTCATCCACGATTTCCCATGTTGTTTCATCAGGATAATTATCAGTAGTGATCTTCACCTGAATTTGGGCATCAGCACTTACTACAGAGGTGTAGGCAGTATCGTTTGACTGGTCGTTATCTTGTGGATAAGATGTATAAGCCTTGATATCATAGCCTTGATATGCAGAAAGGTCGGCTGCAGCTGTGAATGTGTAATTCATGTTTGCACCTGGCAGAAGCGTATCAGTGATGGTTTCAACCACAGGAGTGCTTCCGTTGATGGTGTATGATACATCAAAACCATCAGTAATTGAATCAGAACCAAAATTCTCAATATTCACAGTTACATTTTCAGCAGCTGTAAGTACACAGCCGGCATCATTGTTAGGTTCTGAGATGTTAGTTACACCAATCTCAAACGGGTCGGGCTGAAAGATTTCAATGTCATCAATAGCGAGCAGGAACTTGTCGTTGGAATTATTCCTGAAAGCGATAAATACATCCTGGCCTGCATAAGCGCTCAAATTTACATTTCTTGCAGTCCACATGCTATTTTCAGCCGGTACAGAAAACAATACTGTTGTAAAGCTGGACACCAGTGAATCGGTGGTAGAGATCAGCACCTCATAACCATCGGCATAGCTACCATCGTAGGCAATGGCATTCCAGCTGAGATTTGCTTGCGGTGCGATATGTAATTTGGGAGTTACCATCCAGTCGTCAGCAGTTCCTGCCGGACTATAATAAGAAGTTGAAACAGCTGTGTAGTCAGTGCTATCCAACAGGTTTGGATTACCTATCCAGGCATCAGTTACATAGCTTACCTGAGCTGCCGGTGACAGGCCGTCCTGATTATAAAGTGTGAATGTTGAAGGAATAGCTCCGCCGGAAAAATCTTCTGAGAAAAGAACAATTCCTTTGGTTTTTCTCTCAGGCTTTGCCTGCGAACGAATTTTCTTCTGAAAATCAGCTGCGGATTTTAAAGCTATCTCTTTTTTTTGTTTTTTTCCCTGTTGTGGGTTCTGAACATCTTTTCTCACGGCAACCTGCCCGAAAGCAAGGCTGCTCATCAGTACTCCGATGATCGTAAGTTTAAGGGTTTTAATCATAAAATTTAATATTTAAAATTACTATTTCAATGAATTAATTTATCTTCTGAATACAAACAGACAGTAGTTTTGGGCAAAAGGAACGCAAATGTAGAAAAAAATCTTTCATTCTCACGTTAAATCAGGAGTTCTTTACCAGCAAACGCGGCTCCAGCATATCCATAATACTGTATTTCACACCTTCCCTGCCAAGGCCCGAATCTTTAACACCGCCATAGGGCATATGGTCCACCCTGAATGTAGGTACATCATTGATGATGACACCGCCAACCTCCAGCTGTTTCCAGGCCAGGTTCATCCGTTTGATGCTATCGGTAAATACGCCTGCCTGCAAGCCATAGCGACTGTCGTTAATCATGTCCACGGCTTTACCAAAATCGCTGAATCGTTCAACAGCTACCACGGGGCCAAAAACTTCCAAAGCACACACCTTCATTACACTTGTGGTATCGGTAAGGATTGTAGGCTCCACAGTATTATTCACCCTTATTCCGCCGGCGAGCACTTTTGCGCCCTGCTCCTGTGCTTCTTCCACCCAGGCTTGAACACGTTTGGCGTTACTGTCATCAATCATAGCACTAACTTCAGTGGATTCTTCCAGTGGAGAACCTGCTCTG
>JBEPXQ010000078.1:0-7418 GCA_041641835.1 Bacteroidales bacterium | reverse complement strand
AAAGATATTCCTTCCTATGAATGCTTTCAGGCGGTTTCTAATCACCTTGTCAGCAGCGGCAAATTCACTGGCGGAAGCTTTGATGCCGTTTTGGCGTGCAAAACTCCTGAATTGGCCCATCACAGCTGCAGGGACGCTGTAATTGTTGATGAACTGTATTGGGCTGTCAAAGCGCTCAAAGAGCCGGCGGTGATTATCAGCATAATTAAAAGCAAAGCGAAACATCATGCCGGAGCGGATGAGATTTCTAGCAAGGTTATTGGGGATGTTTTCGTCCAGGGGCACATATATATCCGGGAAAATACCGCCTCCGCCATAAACTGTATCGCCCTCAGGAGTGAGATATATGATGGAAGTATCCAGGTGAACGGAATCAGGATTGCTCATTTCACCCGACTGGTAGCGCTCCACGATTTCCATATAATACTCCTGTTCATTTCCGGCTTCATAAGGTTTTTGTATGCTGCGCCCGGTGGGAGTGTAATACCTTGCCACCGTCAGCCGTATTGCTGAACCATCTTTCATGTCCAGTTGTTCCTGAACCAGTCCTTTTCCAAAGCTTCGCCTTCCGATAATTGTTCCACGGTCGTTATCCTGCACTGCGCCTGCCACTATTTCGCTGGCAGATGCCGACATCTCATCAAGCAGTATTACCAGCTCGCCCTGTTGGAACACCCCACGGGCAGTGGCATGGCTTTCTTTCCTGGGCCGGCTTTTTCCTGAAGTATAAACAATCAGTTTATCTTTTTCGAGAAATTCATCAGCCACCTTGATTGATTCAGACAGGTAACCGCCGCCGTTTCCACGCAGATCAAGGATCAGCTTTTGCATTCCCTGCGACTTAAGCTCCAATAGGGCATCATGAACTTCTTCAGAAGTTGTGGCGCTGAATTTATTGAGCTTGATGTATCCAGTGATGTCGTTTACCATATAGGCAATATCGAGACTGAAGGTTGGGATTTCATCACGTGTGATGGTGAAATCCAGCAGGTTCCGGTTTCCGCGCCTGAACACTTCCACATCAACCTCAGTACCGCGTTCTCCCTTAAGCATTTTCACAATACTGTCGCTGGGAACACCTTTTCCAGCCACGGTCTTTTCATCCACTTTTATTATCCTGTCACCTGCCATCAGCCCAACCTTTTCCGATGGCCCGCCGGCTATAGTCTGCAAAACCACTATGGTGTCATCCACCATCCTGAATTGTATGCCGATTCCTTCAAACTTTCCCTGTAAAGGATCAGTTACCTGGTTGTATTGCTCTTCCGGGATAAATTCCGAATGTGGATCCAGTTCGCTTAAAATGCTTCTCACAGCTGCATTGGCAATTTGTTCAGTGTCCAGTGTATCCACGTAATCCTGCTGTATAAGATTTAGCACATCCACCAGGTTTTCAAAGGAGCCTGAACGTGTGCGGAATAATGATTTTCCTTCAGGGCTGATAATCATATGGCTACCCAGGTAGATGCCAATGATCAGCACCAGCGCAAAAGCTATGGGCAGGTAAATATAAGGTTTTACTTTCTGCATAAGATGTTTGAATTAGAATACAAAAATAAGAAAACATATGGCGCGGACAGGCAAAGCGGCTGTAATGAGAAAAAGCCTGGTAAATATGAGGCTTTTTATTCTGAAGTTACTACCTTCGCCTGTATAAAATACAGATAAAAGCTATGAAGATCGACTTAAGAAGTGATACCATTACCAGGCCTGGTGATGAAATGATGAAGGCCATGACTACTGCTGAAGTAGGAGATGATGTTTTTGAAGATGATCCCACTGTAAATGAACTGGAGCGGATAGTAGCTGAGATGTTTGGAATGGAAGCCGCGCTTTTTTGCCCTTCAGGCACCATGACCAACCAGCTGGCCATAAAAGTACACTGCCAGCCGGGCAGCGAAGTAATTTGCGATAAGCTGTCACATATCTACCAGTATGAAGGAGGGGGAGTAGCCCTCAATGCGTTTTCATCTGTTCAGCTCCTGCAAGGCAACCGCGGACGTATTACTGCAGCACAGGTAAATGATGCTGTCAATAATCCGGATGATGTGCACAAACCGCTCAGCCGCCTGGTATCAGTGGAAAACACCATGAATAAAGGAGGTGGAAGCATTTACGATTTTCAGGAATTTGTAAGGATCAGGGAAGTTTGTGATAGGCATGGACTGAAGTTACACCTCGATGGGGCGAGGCTTTTTAATGCGCTTGTAGAAACCAGTGAGGAACCCACAGAGTATGGTAAGGTGTTTCACAGCATATCCATCTGCTTGTCTAAAGGGCTTGGCTGCCCGGTTGGTTCTTTGCTGATAGGAACAAAAAACGATATTAAAAAAGCCAGGCGTTTCCGTAAGGTTATGGGTGGTGGATGGAGGCAGGCCGGCTTTTTGGCTGCAGCCGGAATTTATGCACTCAACAATAATATCATCCGCTTAAAGGAGGACCATGCAAGGGCTAAGAAGATAGGTGAGATACTTGCTGAAAAGGATTATGCCGCTGATGTTTATCCTGTGGACTCCAATATAGTGGTTATGGAACTTGCCGGAGATGCTTTAGCAATTGACTTTGTTAAGCAAATGGCCCAAAAGGATATTCTTTGCGTACCCTTCGGCAAACAGCTTGTGCGCTTTGTAACCCATCTGGATTTTACGGATGAAATGCTGAAGGAATTTGAGCAACGGTTGTAGAAAAAAATTCTACGATCAAAAAAAAAGCAGTTCTGTTTTATCCGGAACTGCTTTTTTTAACTTTTTTATTCAGAATTATTTTTTTCTGATGGAATTCACATAACTGTATTTTACACTGGCCTGGTCATCATGTTTCCAGATAACTGCCACAGGATAAACGTCATTCCATTCGGGGTCAAGCTGCACTGAATAGTTTTTATTAACCTTACTGTCAGCAACCGGATCAGTGGCTATAAGCTCACCCATTATTTCAGAAGTAGCACTGGCCCGCCACACACAATTGTGGGTGTAATCGCTGCCGCCACCGGCCTGGTCGTATCCCTGCGGAGCACCGTCAGAACCGTCTATGCCATCTTCAAGCACAAAAACACTCAGGCGATAATCACCCTGTGCCGGCTGAAAGAATTTGGTGCGGGTGCGGATGCTCATGGTGTTTCCGTCGATTTCATAATCGATTGCCACACCTGCCACAGCGTTACCACTGTTGATCTGGGTTATCACGGCCTGATCGTCACTGTATGAGGTTTTAGTGTCTCCCGCGTAAAATGCCGGAATTCCACCACCTGTGGGCCGGTCTTCCGAAAAGGCCCAGTAAACATTATTGGGAACCTTCATAGAATCGGAACTGTTTACGTGCAGTGCAATCATGGCTCCTTTGGGGCCGTCCTGTGAAAACTTATCAAGGGCCGGACCCCCACTGCTACCACAAATTCCACAGGTAATGCTTGTCCATTCCAGTATGAAACCTTTCTGTGCTGCCGTTGGCGTCAGCTCTGTTTCTGTGTTATTCTCTTCATCCTTTTTGCATGCTGAAAATATCAGCATGACTGCTGCTGCTAATAGTAATGCTTTCTTCATATAAGTGTGTTTTTAAAATTTATCTGATTAATGCGGGATTTTCTTCCCACGGTAGAAAAGATTAAAAATTGTTGCAGAAAGTTGCCTGTTGATATGATAATGAAATATTAAGCAAAAGAGAACCAGTTTGCAGCCCCTGTGTTGAAGGTTTTTTTTCAGTGCTGCAGTATGTGTCTGAACCAACGCTGATGATATTATCTTGCTTTGCTTTCAAATCATGTCTATATTTGAAAATCATAACAGCCGGCAATGATTTAGCTTATGCGGTTTACTTAAAACTGAAATCAAAATTATTACAATATGAAAAAGGAAGTACTGTTTTTACTGGCAGTTGCCATTTTTTTCGGATCGTGTTGCAGCAATGATCTGATAGATACGATTACTTTTACTCCCGAAGAACTAACAGCAAATGCCTACGAGGGAATCGAGCAACCTGAATTTGTTAATGACAGTGGGGATGTGATGTCCTTTCAGCCTTCAGTACATGAAATAATTACTGATGATCTTTATGAATGCGACGGGGGTTGCTGCGATTATTATAACGTAGAAATATTGTATCACACGGTTTTTGTCAGCTCTTATTTGAATTCATCCCTGCATGTAGATGTGGCTTCACGTTTCGACCGGTTTACCGGCAATACCCATCCGGCAGCGTTTTATCTTTACTGGCAATATGAAGAAGACGGGTCAAAGTATTCTTCAGTGACCTCAGAGCTGCCTGTGGATGAAATGCTTGCAGCCACTTCGAATAACAGTTATTTCAAAAACTCTGTTGACCTCAGGGGGAAAATGTTTTACGATGTTTATGTGCTGGAAGCAGAGACCGGAAATATTAATCAGCTGCATGTTAAGAAGTTCTACTATACAGTTAAAGATGGTGTGGTTGGCATGTCAATGTCTGATGGGCAATTGTGGGTATTGAACTGATAGGGGATGAAAAAACGGATCCTTATATTTTTTATGTTTGCAACAGCTGTTGTATCTCAGGCACAGCCAGACTCACTTCCTGCCCGTGCGGCCAGAGTGCAAGCTGATATGGAGAAGCTCACGGGCTTCGATCACCACCGTAGCTATCAGCATCCTGAAATCCTTGACAGTGTGGCACAGTACATTAAAAGCATTTATAGTAAAAATTGTGACACCAGCTGGTATCAGGAATATCAGGTGAATGGCGAAACCTTCAGAAATGTAATCGGTTCGGTTGGTCCGCGCGAGGGAAGGCGGATAATTGTGGGAGCGCATTATGATGTGGCATGGAATACGCCAGGTGCTGATGATAATGCCAGTGGGGTTTGCGGGCTGCTGGAACTGGCCCGGCTTATGAAAGATAAGCAGCTTAAAGTGCGTATCGACCTTGTAGCCTACACGCTTGAAGAACCACCTTTTTTTGGCACAGAAAACATGGGCAGTTTTGTGCATGCCCGTGGCCTTTATGAAAACAATGTGCAGCTGATGGGCATGATTGGCCTGGATATGATAGGTTATTTTGATTCATCCAAAAACAGTCAGACATACCCACTGGGCATCATGAAGCTGCTCCACGGCAGCAGAGGGGATTTTATCATGGTGGCAAGGGGCCGGAAAAGCGGCAGCTTTGGCAGAATACTTAAACGATCCATGAAACGGCAGGATCTGGTGGAAACAATATCTGTTAAAGGTCTTGAAGCGCTGGATAAGTCTGATCATATGAACTACCGCTATTTTGGATATAAAGCAGCAATGATCACTGATACGGCCTATTTCCGTAATCCTAATTATCACAGCTCTGAGGATACCATAAATACAATCAATTTTGATATGCTCACTGCTGTTGTTAGTGAGTTGTATTACAGTCTGCTGAAGCTTCAGGATATAAGTGAATAAAAATATCACTAAATTCTTCAACTATTAGTTGTGTTAAGGTAAATAAAATACTATCTTTGGTTCTTTACAAGTTTATTGGATTGGCCTATAATTTTCAATCCGCTAAACTTCAGAATAAAAACAATAAATATTCTGACTATGTACAGGAAAGCTGTTACCGTTACCGTAATTCTGATGCTGGCAATAAATCTTTCAGCTCAGGAAAAACAACAACTAATACTCAAAACGCGTCCGTTACGTTTTGCCGTGGCCTATAATCCTAACATTGCAATGGAATACCAACTATGGAACAGGTTTACCCTTGAAGCAGAGGGGTTATGGAAAAACCGTGCCTGGTACAGTAGCGGAGGAGAATGGAATTTTGGAAAATATCATCATAGCAATGGATACAGAGCTTTGCTGGGGGCGCGATATTATTTGGGAAGCGCCAAAGAGAGGAAGGTGCCGTTTGCCATGTATTTGGGCTTTCAGTATGCTTATAGCTATACATCTATGGAGGCTATAGCTCATCAAGGATTTCCGGGAGGATATGAAAACACAAAAGATGTAGAGAAGATGCGCTCGGAAATGTTTTTTGTTTTTGGCAGACAAATCCAGATGTTTGGCAGTGATTTCCTGCTGGATATAAATATCGGGTTAAGGTACAAGCTTAACTGGTATGATAAGTTTACAATAGTTGAAAGCATTGATAAAGCTGAGATTGGTGAAACAGAAACAAGATCCGGATATTATACTGATCGTCTGCTGCCCATGGTTGGTTTTAGCGTTGGATATCTATTCCGGTAATAATGTATTTTTTGAGAGAAAAGACTGACTGCTCAGCAGTAAGAAGGATCAAAAGGAATTATTTGAAGCATATCCAAAAAAAATATTATTTTTGCGGCCACCAAACAGTTATGCCCAGGTGGCGGTCCCGATAGCTATCGGGATGGTAGACGCCGGGGAATATGAATAGTGAAGAAGAAATGCCCAGGTGGCGGTCCCGATAACTATCGGGATGGTAGACGCCAGGGAAGATAGAAGTTGAAAAGTAAAGCCCAGGTGGCGGAAATGGTAGACGCGTTGGTCTCAAACACCAATGAGGTAACACTCGTGTCGGTTCGAGCCCGACCCTGGGTACTTTCACTTGTAAGACAGGTCATTAGGCCTGTCTTTTTTTTGTGCTTATATTTTTAATCAGGAGACTAAGCATTGATTACGTGCGGGTTCATGCCGATAGCTATCCGCATTCGCTCCGGATACTTTCACTCCTTGTAACCTTAGCGTATGATTTTGAAGGAGAGGAGATAAGCGATCTTTCTTACCGGATATACAACCAGTCCGGGAAATTGGTTATGGACAAGGCACTGGAAGGAGAGACGAATGAAATCCTATTGGATCTTACCGGGCTTTCCACTGGTGTGTACAATATCCTAATAATCGGAGATGGAAAGATCCTAACGAACAAAAAAATTGACTTAATCGACTAATTGTAATAAATTTGACCACTGCCTGGCATTCAGGCAGTGGTTTTATAATATCTGCTATGAACCGAGCCATGACAAAAACTTTAACACACAAATGCATGATTAAAAAAATAAAAAGTGTATAGTTGAAAGATGCTGTGTCATGGCGAGCTCCAGCCCAACTTGCATCTGGACAGGTGCTGACCTATTTAATAAAAATTGTAAACAGATGAAAAACTTAGCCACATTACTTTTACTTGTTGCAGCTACCGCCAGCCTTTGGAGCCAGAATAACGCAACCTATTCCAAAATAAAATATTATGTGGGAGATTCCTTAACTGTTACAAACTCAATAGAATCAGTAATCCAGGTAGATTCATTTTTTTATTTATTAGGGCCCTCTCAAGACTCTACAAATGATCAGGCACTGAATATTATTAAAACGAATTTAGACGGAAAGATGCTAGATCATTATCAAGCGAAAGATAGTTGCGTTGATTATGTTACTTATATGGGTAAAGGTTTGATACTTGATAAAGATTCTAATCTGGTAGCCTGCTGCTATAAG
>JBEPXQ010000077.1:0-7613 GCA_041641835.1 Bacteroidales bacterium | reverse complement strand
TATATTTGCTACTTTAAAACAATATTTAAGATAAGAGTGATGTTTTATTACCTGAATAGTTCACTGGCAATGGATAAGCTGGCTTTACTGCATGTGCAGAAAGGATTTTAGACATAATGCCCGTGGGGTTAATCAGGATTCCTGAACGATAAGCTAATGAAAATCATACAATTCTTCACCAGCAAGAGAGTCTGGATCAATTTAATTGCCATGGTAATTCTCACAGGATTAGTGGTATTTGGCGCTATGAAATACCTGGATATTTATACGCGTCATGGTAAAAATATTGAAGTGCCGGACTTCAAAGGGTTAAAATTAAACGAGATAGAACAGTACACTGCTGAGAAGTATTTTGAATTTGTGGTAATAGATTCGGTTTATGACAGTGGTGAGGAAAAAGGCAGCATTATAGCACAGGACCCGCTACCAAATTCTACCGTAAAAAAAGGCAGGAAAATATATCTGACTATAGTTGCCTTCCAACCGGAAAAAATTGAGATGCCCGACCTTCACGACCTCACGTTGCGACAGGCCAAGGCTATCCTGCAGGATTACGGTTTACAGATAGCTGCCCTGGAATATGTTCCCAACCTGGCAAGGAATGCAGTATTGAAGCAGGAATACCTTGGTCAGGAGATCAGGCCCGGCGAAAGGATTGAAAAAGGATCAGCTGTGAAGCTGGTTCTGGGAAAGGGAACAGGATCTGAAAAAATCGAAATACCCTTCCTCATCGGGATGAAAAGGAAAAAAGCCATCAACACTATTCATGCAAATTCGTTAAACCTGGGTAAGGAAACTTTTTATAATCCCGCGGATACTTTTGGGGCCAGGGTTTATACGATGGACCCCAGACCATATAAGAACCGCAAGCTGGAGCTGGGCGATTCCGTTGATCTGGTTTACCGAAACAGCCGCAATTTCGATTTTGAACAATACATCCGGGAGTATAAAAAGGATAGTCTGCACCGCTATGCAGATACGCTGGAATCAGAATAACAAAAGCATTATGAGACGTACCTTATCAATACTTACATTTTTCTTAATAAGTGTGACGCTGGCAACAGGGCAGGAAGTGCTCACCGGTTTGTCGGAAAACAGCAGAGTGAAAGAAGCCGCGCGTGAATATAAGCCCTCGCAGAAATTACGGGCATCAGGTATGCTGGAGCTGCCCTTTATTGACGATTTTTCCAATGCCGGGGTTTTTCCGGTGGATACACTGTGGCAGGACCGGAATGTTTTTATCAACAATGCTTACGGCTACAAGCCATTTACTATCGGTGTTGCCACCTTCGACGCGTTAAATGATACCGGAAGCATTTACAGCAATGCTGTTCCCAGCAAATTCCCGGCTGACACGCTAACCTCGCATGAAATAAGACTGGATTCTGTTACCAGCCTGAACAAGAAGCTGAGCCCTGCCGATTCGGTTTACCTCAGCTTTTATATCCAGCCTCAGGGTGTTGGCAATACCCCGGAGGAAGATGACTCCCTTAGCCTGCGCTTTTATGCACCTCTGCAACAAAGATGGGTCCACGTGTGGAGCACTACAGGTACTGACCTCCAAACCTTTTTTGATACCAACGGCGTTTATATGAAGCGGATAATGGTTCCGGTTACTGATAGCATATTCTTTCACAAGGGATTCAAAATGCGATTTATGAATTATGCCAGTATTTCCAATAACAGTATCCCCAGCTGGGTTGCAGGAAATGTAGATATCTGGAACCTGGATTATGTATATCTGGATATGCAGCGCAGCCACAATGATACTTCATTGGTTGACTGGGCGCTGACCTCGGAAACGGGCAGCCTGCTGAGAAATTACGTACAGATGCCCTGGAATCAGTATAAAGTGGCACCTACAGCAGAAATGGCAGATACTTTCCGCATTAATTACCGCAGTAACAAAGGGAAAAGAGATGTGAATATGACATTCAGAATCACAGACCTTTCAGGCCAGTCACAACCTTTTAATACGTTCCCCACTCCTATTACAAATCAGAAAATGCCTTCTTTCAGTGAATATGAATTTGAATATGTCCTGGATTACAATTACCCACCAAACAACCTGACATATAACGACTTTGAAGTGCTTTTTTATATCAACGTGCCGGATGACCCGCATAACTTTAACGATACATCTCGCTTCTACCAACGGTTTTATAACTGGTACGCTTATGACGACGGTACTTCCGAAGCGGGATACGGTATAGCAAGCAACCTGGGCCAGGTAGCATACCAGTTTACGCTAAACGAACCTGACACACTGCAATCGATTCAGATGTATTTCAACCGGGTGAAAAACAACGCCAATATCAAGAGTTTTTCACTGGCTGTGTGGGATGATGACGGGGGCGAACCGGGCAATGTAATTTATTCACAAAGCGGACATTTTCCGCAGTTCAACGGTTCGAATGAATATCATACCTATGTGCTTGATCAGCCTGTGGCAGTTAGCGGCACCTTTTACATTGGCTGGCAGCAAACCACTGCCGACAATCTAAATGTGGGCTTTGACCTGAACAACAACGAACAATCAAAAATATTCTATTATACGTTCAGCAACTGGAATAACACCATCCATGAAGGCGCTTTAATGATGCGCCCTATCTTGGGTAGTGATCTGTACCCGCATGTAGGCGCAGAAGAAATGGTTGCTGGAAAACCGGATATTACTGTGTATCCTAACCCGGTGAGTGCCGGAAGTACACTAACCATAGAAACCGGCATAATGCAAAAGGACCTTCTTTGTAAGCTCTATAGCATAGAGGGAAGGGAAATAAAAACCTACATCGCGCAAAAGAATCTGCATATACCTGAGCTTGAAAACGGCTTATATATCCTCCGGATACAAAACAGCAGTACCGGTGCAGCAAGCGTTAAAAAAATCATGATCATCCGTTAGAATTTATGAGCGAAGAATTAAATAATGAGAGAAATGATGATCAGCAGGAACTGTATGAACACCATCATATAACTGCTGACAGGGGACAGGGATTGATCAGGGTTGACAAATTCCTGATGGACAGGATTGAGAATGCCTCCCGCACCAAGATACAGGAAGCTGCCGGCAAAGGACATATTTTGGTGAATGAAAAGCCGGTGAAATCCAATTACAAGGTAAAACCCGGCGACGATATCCGGATTATGCTTCCTGAGCCTCAGCGGGAGATTGAAGTAATCAGTGAAGATATTCCGCTGGACATCGTGCATGAAGATGAAGATGTGATTTTGATCAATAAACCGGCCGGCATGGTAGTGCATCCGGCCTACGGGAATTACAGCGGTACATTGGTGAATGCCATGAAGTATTATCTGGAGAAAAATGACCCGCAGGCTGAACCTTATATGGTCCACAGGATTGATAAAAACACCACAGGTCTTATGCTGATGGCCAAGAACGAGCCGGCACAAACTCACCTGGCCAGGCAGTTCTACCAGCACTCGGTAAACCGCCGATACGTAGCTCTGGTGTGGGGCGACCTGAAAGAAGATGAAGGCACCATAGAAGGAAATTTAGGCCGCAGCCCTTCCGACAGAAAGGTGATGGCGGTTTTTCCTGACGGGAAATCAGGCAAACATGCCATAACCCACTACAAAGTACTGGAGCGATTTGGCTATGTAACTGCTGTGGAATGCAGGCTGGAAACCGGACGCACCCATCAGATAAGAGTTCACATGAAATTTATTGGTCATCCGCTTTTTAATGATGACACCTACGGTGGCGACAGGATCAGGAAAGGAACCACTTTTTCCAAGTATAAGCAGTTTATCGACAATGCCTTCAAGATTTGTCCGCGACAGGCCCTGCACGCCAAAACCCTGGGCTTTGAGCACCCCGTGTCAGGAAAATGGATGGAATTTGAATCCGAACTGCCGGAAGATATGCAAAAGGTAATGAACAAATGGCGCGCTTATGCCGAAGCAAGTATCAGGAGTAAGCAAAACAGGCTGTGATACGGGATTTGGTATTGTAAAAATGTATGGCTGGATAGGCTAACCTCAACAGCGATGGACATTTATACTGCAAAATTGATTGGTTGATTGCACCGATAATTATCGGTGGATTGAATGATTGAAAGAAAATGCCGCATAGCCACATGTTTATTCCTTTATTTTCACTACCCCATCCCAGGTAAAGTGAAATCCAAAGAATGGATGCCGGGACTGATAGAATGTTTGATATTGAACATCCAGGTTCATTAGTTTATTAGTTACGTAAAGTCCACCTTTGAATCCAGGAAACATTTCGTAGTATATAAAATTGGTATAGTAGTAATAGAAGTAATAATTATTATAATTATGTATGTTTTTATGAATATTTAAGAGTTCCAAATCAGCTTTATTTCCAATCTTTTTTGATAACTGCTGTTCCCAGCATGCACTGAACTCTATTCCTGTCATATTGTTTTCCGGCTGATATTCCGAATACAGAGCAAACTGGGATACAGGTCTGAAATAATTTTTAAGTGGATAAAGCATAGGACCTTTATCATTAGGGAAGTCCTGACCATATATTATACTTCTGTATCGAAAGTAGTCATTTCTAAAAAAGGTCTCATAATGATTTTTTAGATAATTGTATCCAAAATACCTGTATCCTGCAGATAGATTTAGCTTGATTCGCTTTGCATTATATTTGTAATTCAATTCCAATAACCCCCCAAGATTTGCATACTTTTCCTGAGGATTAGGTAATTTTCTGTCTGCATAATCTGCTATAAGATTAATTTCAAGATTGTCTGAAAAAATATGATGAAATGTAAGTCCGTAGCTGCAGTAAATCTGATGATCAAGAAACCTACGCGGCCTGTGCCTAATTATGTTGAAAGTGGCTCCCAATTCTGTGTTGCTATTACCGTTAACTTCTCTCAGGTAATGGAAATAAAAATATTCATCAATCAGCAGCCCAATGTTTTCAATTAAATCACCAGCATAAGTAAATAACATTCTATTCCTTTTATAGGATAAAGATGAGTATAATCCCTGCATATCAATATTATATGCTCTGAGTCCTGTAAAGCGTTCCTCCTCCTCGTAATAGTTTCCCATTTTAGCATCAACGGTAAGATCATTTTGCTTTATATGAATAGTATCTTGTACTTCTATTGAAAAAAAGTTATAAAGCAGGTTGTTATCATTATTAATAATGCCTACAGACCAACCCCTTTGTTCAAAATACGGAGTAAAACTAAGCCTGTATTTATTTTTATACTCCAGCAAGACTCCAAGTTTGAAGTAAATGGCATTATGCATAAAGGGGGAGTAGTATTTTGATGAATCGTGCCACCGTAATTTTTGCATTTGCGGATCAACGCGAAATTCCGGAGGGAGGGATAATGTGGAACTGTATAATTGCTTAAATTCCAAATCCGCGGACAGAGAAAAGTTGGCGAAATTCAATTCCTGTGCAACGAGTGAGAAATGTGAAATAGAAATAAACGCACACAGAATAATTCTTTTATTCATTTGATTTTAGAAACCTACTATTAAAATAAAAGGCTAAAATAAAAAGAACCTGAATACTTTTCAGGTTCTTTTTGTTAAATGATCTAAATTTGATCATATTGGTTCATATCGGGAACCAAAATAAATGGTAGTGTTGCAGTTGTTAACCCACCGATCTTGATTATCTCTCCACCATACAAGATACCTACAGGGTCATATCACAAATTCCGAACTTTTCGGCACTGAGTATGGCACAAAGCCTCCATCCTTTTCGCTCTATGCTCTATGCTCTTCGCTCTACCCTCTTTTCTCTACGCCCTCTTCGCTCAGCTTCCACAGCCTGTCCTGCGCTGATTCGTCATCCGCTATTTCAGCCGGTGCAGTTTGCTTCTGATCCTCGAAATATTTACCGGTAACACCCTCCAGTTCTTCTTCCAGCGCGACATACAACAGGTTCTCTGCGCCCTTTTTGGTGCTGTGTCCAAAGGGGCCAAAGGCCTTTTGCAGCAGCTTGGTATTGATAGCTCCCGGGTGCACCGCGTTTACCGTCACATCCGGGGCATCCAGCTTACGCGCCAGTGCTTTGACATGCAGCAGGTTTGCCAGTTTCGAGCGTGAATAAGCCTCACTGCCGTCATAATTCTTTTCACCCTGCAGGTTATCAAAATCGATACCGGAAGCATGTATCCTGGAGCTAACGATCACGATACGACTATGGCCGTTGCCCTTCAGCAATGGCAGCAGCTCGTTTGTAAGCAGGAAATGCGCCAGGTGATTCACCGCGAAGGTTTTTTCAAAGCCATCGCCCGTAAGTTCGCGCTTTTTTTCAAACACCCCGGCATTGTTGATCAATATGTCCAGGCGATCATATTTTTCCTTCACCCTGCCGGCCATTTCCTTCACGGCTTTCAGGTCTTCCAGGTCAGCCGCGAAGCAGTCGTGAACCTCCCTGCCGGTTTTGTCGGCAATGCGTTTGGCGGTTTCATCGAGTTTTTCGTTGCTTCTGCCGTGAATGATCACCTCATGGCCCATTTTCACGAGCCTCAGGGCAGCTTCTTCGCCGATCCCGTCAGTGGAGCCGGTAATAAGTATCCGTTTAGTATCCATAGTATTAGTGTTTTTTTCCGCAGGCATTGGAATATTTAACCACGAATACCGCGTCGCCGCTTTCCAGAAACGGCCGGAGCTGTCCTTCAACCAGTCGCATCACCGCCTGATACTCACCCGTGATCACCGTGCTCACGTCAGTGGTTTCGATTTTGAAATCATCCTGAGCATGCAGTGATTCCAAAAAACGGGTGATGGTTTCCAGGTAATTATCCTCCAGCGGGTAAAAGCTGATGTCAGCAGTAATTCGTGTCATAATTTCTTCACAAAACCAACAAGAAAAGCTCCTTCATTGTTTAGGCATTCTTGCGGGATGTCTTTATCACGCGGGTAATCCAGCACCTCTCCCTTTTCATTCATCAACACGCAGCCGCTGATCCCGGGATGTCCAAACCGGTTCAACAAGCGTTGCAGCTCATCATAGCTAAAAAAGTCAGCGTCTTTAAACACCGGATCATTCTGCTTGTTCTTTCCCATTAGTGAATCACGATTAAGCGCACCAATCAGAAAATGCCCGCCCCGTTTGAGTACCCGGTAGGCCTCATCAAAAAATTTCTGCCTGTTATGGGTAAACTCCGCCGAAGCCATCGTAAATATATTTTTCACCGATTCACTCGGGAACATCAGATTTTCCGCGTCCATTTTCATAAACACCGCTCCCGGGATGTCCTTTTCAATAGCCTTTTGCATCATCTGTTCAGCTATGTCTATCCCGGTCACCTGAAAGCCGTTGTCGCTAAAGAACATCGACCAGTGCCCCGTTCCACAGCCAATTTCCAGCGCCTCTTTTTCCTCTATCCTGTCCAGATACTGCTTCACCTGCCACTTTTCCACGGCATCAATTTTGCGGCCCGTGTCCGTCTGATAATAATCATCATACTTCCCGGCCACCTTGTTAAAATCAAATTTCAGCATACACTTCAAGTTTGTTGCAAAATTAAACATAAGCCTGCAAACGAAAGTTCAGGGATAATGGCAAAGGTCGATGATAATTTTTGTTTTTAGGAGGGCGGCTGATCCGTCTGCGGCTATTAGCTTTAGAGCGCCCGGCCGGGGGG
>JBEPXQ010000076.1:0-7673 GCA_041641835.1 Bacteroidales bacterium | reverse complement strand
AGCCTTTATCAAGTCGGTGCGGGGCAGCGACCCGGATGCAGCCGTATATTGGCTGGCGCGGATGATAGAAGGCGGTGAGGAGCCGAAGTTTATTGCCCGGCGCCTTTTGATACTGGCAGCGGAGGATATCGGACTGGCGAATCCTAACGCGCTGCTGATGGCGCAAAGCTGCTTTAATGCCGTGGAGGTGATCGGTTTCCCGGAAAGCCGCATTATTCTCTCGGAAGCGACTATTTTCCTGGCCACATCACCAAAGAGTAATTCGGCTTATCAGGCGATAAATGAAGCCCAGCAACTGGTGCGGCAAACGGGTGACCTTCCGGTGCCTCTGCACCTGCGTAATGCTCCCACCAAACTGATGAAGGAGCTGGATTATGGTAAGGAATATAAATATGCCCACAGTTACCCGGGGAATTTCGTGGAACAGCAGTTTATGCCGGATAAGCTACAGGATGCCCGCATTTATAAACCGCAGCGGAACGCCCGCGAACAGGATATTTTGAAGCGACTGAAAGTGTGGTGGAAGGAACGCTTTTGATTCGCTATTTCCCGACAATATTATTTCTCTGAGAATTCATCATCACAACTCAAAAAAAGCCGGCACGTAAAAACGCGCCGGCCGGGTGTCCGTTCAGGAGCAGGGGAATTCCCCCATCCTCATCAATAGATGGCGAATTTTCTGGTTATGGATTGGTTGTTGGCCAGAAGACGGAGAATATAATACCCCTGACTGTGTCCCGGGACACTCACTCTCAATTTTCCATTCTGTGCATTATCATTATTAAGCTGCTTTTGTGTTAGCAAGCGACCATCAACCGTATGGATCTGGATTTGGATATCGCCGTCTATTGGCCCGCCAACATCAAAAACAAGCTCATCCCCCTGTTGATATACACTACTGATGGAAATTGCGTGGTTTTCATCATATTCAACGGCTATAGTTTCAAATATTTCGCTGTTGCCATTATAATCCACCTGCTTCAGGCGGTAATAGTTAACTCCTTTACGAGGGTTATTATCATCAAATGTATAATACTTTAACTCATTTGACATACCGGCTCCGGTTATCTTTCCCAACGGCAGCACATTTTCACCTGATATTTTTTCTATCACAAAATGGTCATTATTCACTTCTGAGGCAGTTGACCAATTCAGTTGTATGGCCGAGTTTTTCTGTATGCCACCAAAATCAAGCAGTTCGACAGGAAAAGGACTGTCATCAAGCTGATTGGTAGGATTACCTGACTCTTCTATGGTAGTATATTTGGTATAAACGCCTTCATTATTGTATTCATAAACCCGGAACCAATACACAGTATTTTCATCGAGGTTATAAACTGTTACTTCAGATCCCTCACCTACATACACTACCTGTTCACCTTTATGATGGTAGAAATTGTCGGGCGTGTATTCTGTGCCATCCACAGGATCAGTAAAAGCATATACATCGTTGATCTTGACCATACGATGGTCGCCGTCGCCGGGTTCCCAGGTAACCGTAAGCGAAATACTTTTGGTACTGTCGTCTTTCACTTTGATATTACTGGCCTGGGTAGCGGGAGGATTCTGTTTAATTACATTATCCAGGCGTATGGTTTTCATAAGTGGAACGGTATTATGTCCTGATATGGTTAGCACAGCATTGGCTTCGATGCTGTCCTGATAGGAAAGCGTACCGTTGCCATTGGAAAGTGTGGTGGTGGCGATCACTTTACCATCCACATAAAGTGTAGCCAGTGCATCACCGATGTTTGCATTGCTGATCTGCACGCTATAGCCTGTAGCCGTATCCTGCACATCCGCTGTAATTGCTGTTGGCTTGGCGGTGAAAATACGCATTGCCGGATCGCCAAAATAATGGTAAAGCTCGTGGGTGTATCGTGCCTGTGTTCCGTAACCCGGCCATGTTTCCATCATCCTGATGAGTGCCTGGTTCACCACATCGCCCATGGCATGGATATCGCTGTGTGCGGAAAGTGATGGATTGCTCACACCACCGGACCCAAAATCAGGTACCAGCCCGGGGTTCGACCAAATAGCATCGAACAGCCCGGCGGCAAAACCGTCATTGGGTCCGCTGTAAGAATAATAGGAAGGTGCAACTACCCCCACGGCACCTCCGTTGGTGTGACGCAAAAATGTCTCTGCAAAAGCTTCTGGCTGTGTAAATTCACCCGTGTGGCAATTAATACTGAAAACTACCGGTAGTTTATTCCCGTTGGCAAGATTTTGAACATTAGGTGCTGTAGGGTGATTCGCAAAAAAGGGATGCGACCAGCCCCAGCCGTCGGTGTAACCATGGTCGCGGTGAAATACATAAAAACGCCCGTCATTTATGCTATTGCTGATATCAATACTGTTTCCGTCCCATTGAAAACCATTGCTTCGCAGGATATCTGGTGAAATGGCCTGCCCATCGGAATAATAGCCATTTTGATAATGCGTGGGATTAAGGTTGGATTCGGTTTCATAAATCCTGTCAATTGTATAGCCTTGCGCGCTAAGATAGGAATGGACATCTTCGGAAGTATGAAGGAACCTGCGGTTGCAGTAAGTTTGGCCCATGTATTCATAACCCTGAAAATAGGCACAATTGGTAGCCTTGTTATAGAAACTGGCATCAACCACAGGGTTCCTTTCATAATTCACCGTCTTTAAAATTACGGTCATCGCCATGGTGCTGTCACTCACTGAAATTCTTCCGTGAGCCATATCCGGCACATAATCCCCGCTTCCGTCCATACATGCAAAGTACAGATCGGTACCGAAATAAGTACCGTCAGGAGCCTGATGGATTTCTGCAGGCACATCTTCATGATCACCTATAATAACAAAATAGTCAGGTTTGGGAGAAAAGGCAGCATACCTTGTGTGTATAGAATCCTTAACCATGGCAGAGGTCCATGAAGCACTGCTGATAATTTCGGTACGGTAGCCCAGCATGCTTTTCCATTTTGCAAGCGTATCAGCTGCTGCACGGTAATTGTCATGGGTAATAATAAGATAGTTAGGTGAGCTGCTACTGGTGGTTTTCACAGCTGAAGTGGCTGGTATCTGACCGGAATTAATGGAGATATTGCGAAACATATCCAGGTAATGGTCAGAGTTTTCCTGTTGCATCTGCTGAAAGTCAGAACCACCCTGGTAACTTACCTTATATTTGATTTTGGTAAAAACCTTCAATGTTTTTGTTACAGGATTAAATTGTACGGGTGCTATGGCAACAGAGATCAATTTGTTTCCTCTTAGAAATTGTTGCGAGGTAATATATACCGGTTGAGCCGGAAAAAATGCATCAGTACTGTAAAGCTTGCGGTCAATAATAAACTCCGGTTCATCCGCCCCTTCAGTATCAATAGCAGGCGTTAGAGCCGGCTGGATATTGTATCCGGTGTATGTCTGGCTTTCAGCCGCTACAATTTCTATGGTAGCACGGGCATTCCCGGGCAACAAAACATTATCCACATGTACAGGGAGGGCGGGTTTTCCTGGTTCGCTCATGGAGCTGAAGTCAGGAATACTCAACACGTCATAGTCATCATTCCCATAATGAGAATCATAAACCATAGCACCAGCAAAGCTATATTCATTAAGGATTTCGCTATTCTTAAATGTGGAGACGTTCTGTTCTGGCCTGAAATCAGCTTGCGGGTCCTGTATCAGGGTATTTGAGCTTTTATTGTGGGAGAAAGGTAAAAGATCCTGAGAGAAGCTATATTCTGCTATTAGCATTAGCAGCGCGATGGCTGCAATTATAGCAGATGATTTTCTGAGTTGGGGGTATAAATATTTCATGACTTAGGTATTAAAATTTGATCATGACACAAAAGTACCCCCGCGGGAAATCTAATTTCAAGATTTTGTCCATATAAAAGAACTTTGGTTCCCGTTTTGGGAATCAATAAAAGTACATACTACTGTTTCTCTGTTTTTTGTGTGTTTTCACTTTATGTTAAACAGCACTATATCGCTGTAGGGAATAAAAGACCAGATGGATAAAACTCATAACATAATTAAGGATAAATCTCTTTAAATCCTGACCTCCTGTTAGTTATCGCATTTCCCACATTGAGAATCACACTTTTTTCAACATCCAGGCAAAGGGAACAGCACCTATACCGGCAATGGCAGCATAAATATAGGTATTATGCAGCGTAAAGATATCAGACAGGAATCCCACCAGGAGAACGGCAAGGGATCCGCTGAAAAAATTGATGGTCATATAAACTCCATTTATGAATTCGGGATGCCTGCTGTTGGTTTGTTGCACTATGGACAGGATCACCGGACCCGGTGCAAATACCAGGAACCCCAACAGGATCAGAAGCGGATACTTAAGCCAGTCAATCTCGTTAATAGAAAACCAGTACATCACAAGCGGGGTAAGCAATGCCAGCACCACCAGCAGCTTTGGTTTGCTTAATTTATCCGACATGCTGCCTGCAAGTAATGTTCCCCCTACTCCTGCGAACTGCAGCACCGCAAGCGCAATGCCCCCTACCCAGATGCTTTCTGAACCGTCAGGGTTCATATAGGTGGGAAGGAAATTTGTGAGTGAGGATTTGATGAGCGCCCGGAAAACAGTAAAACCAATGATCACCATGAAAAAGCCGGAATATTTCCTAAAGGTGTCCAGGAAATCCCTGTTTGAGGTTTTCTTCGATATGTCTTTTTTTACTTCGGTATTTTTCAAACGGACGTAAAGCAGCAGTGACGCCAGAATCCCAACAGGCACCAGGCGCCAGGTACCATCCAACCCCCAGGCGGATACCGCTGCAGCAATCACCAGCGGGCCCAGTGTCCGGGCCAGCTCCCCTCCTACCATATAATAGCTCATGCCAAGCCCGACTCTTTCAGCTGCTATTTGCCTTATCATTACCGGACTGGGCACATGAAAAAATGTGGATGATATGCCGGCGGTAAGCAGAATAATAAGCAGTGTAACATAGTTGGGGGCCATTCCCAGCATGCTCATACTAACTCCGGTAACAGCAGGCGTAAGAATTACGAAAAAGCGGGAATTGACACGGCTGGCCCATATACCCACCAGGAAATTAAAAGCACTGGGCAGACGCTGGGCAAAAAACAACACCCCGGCCAACCCGTGACTTATTCCCAGATGCTGGATAATCTTGGGCAAAAGCGTGGACAGAAAGGCCGAATGCACATCATGAATAAAGTGTCCGAAGGAAATTGTGAGAATCTTGCCGTGCTGAAATTTCATACCCTAAAATTTCCCGCGAAAATACAAAAAATGAAGGGTAGTGCAGCCCGGCATCTAAGCTGAATACATTGAACACAGACTGTGGACCATACAATTTGTGAGTGTAGTCTGCTTCCTTATCAAATTATTTCTATTCACTAAACTACATATCAAAGCTATATTGAATATTAAACTCCGGGATGATCATATGTTTTCTCATTACAAATTGATGGAGTTTATCATGTATGTACTGAAAACCAACACCTAACTCCAGGTTTTTACTTGCTACAGCAACATTGATAAACGGTCCGTGGAAAATCAGATTCTTTTTATGATGAGAGATTGCACCATAATTCATTGTTATCTGATACTCGTACGAAGAATTCAGGTTATTCCACGAGTATCCTGCAGACAAGGAAAGAGATACTTTCTTCAGCGGCAATCTATATGCAACAATTGCTGATAGATCAGTGGTAAGTCGCTTTTCTACCTTGTTCATTACAGCCTGCCCAATAGCCAAAGAATCCTTATTATATCTGGCATAATACAACATACCATATCTGAAAGTTTGAGCAAAGCGAAACGACACTTTTTTTGTCAACGGAAGTTCAAAGCCATAAAAAACTCTGGAACCAGTTGTAAGGTCGTGAATATTAGTATTTAAATACCATGGACCCACATAAGTGAATTCATTATCTATATCAATGGGAGTTATCCTGAATTTATAACCAATCAGAATATCTAAAGGAAATTCTCTTTTATTTTCCTGAGCATAAACGGATTGAATACTACTAACGCAAAAAATGAAAAATAGTAAACTTATCACCAGCTTTTTATATATCCGAATCATAATTTATTTCTTTCTGTTAAAATGGTAATAGAAATTTACGCCAGGGGTAAAAAATGACTTTTCATTATAAAACAGATGATTCTCTACATCCACATACAGCAGATCAAATCCTAACACAAATGACTTGTATTCTGCAGTTATTGCTCCATAAACCCCAGAATACTCAAAATCATATTGTAGCATCCAGCCTGAGCTGGCATTCGTTTTATGAAAATATGAGTATTCCGACCCTTTGTTCAACCACGAAAACCCCAACTCCAGGTTCAAACCAAAATTCTCAAAAGTGAGTTGTTTTTGAATCATCAGGTACTGATCCATAGTAAAAGTAGAGTTGTTTATTGTATGAACCAGATAGCCAGGTGGTGCATTATTGTACACGGGATTTGGTTCGTAATATATATGACCATGACGAATTTCAATACGGTTAATAATACTTATACCATATTTTCTAATTGCCAGAAATTTTAATCCAGCACCTATTCGTTGGCCTGCTACAGACTTATCAATATCACTATCTATACCGAGAAACTCTTTATATTGAGCTGGCCCTACTTCAATGGGAGCAAACCTATAACTTGTTCCGGCCATTAAGCTGAACCTGTCAGCAAAAGGCATGGAGTCCTGCTGAGCCACCAAACCTGAAGACATATAAAGCTTAATGATAATCAGCAACAAATAATAACTTTTAAACTGTCTCATCCCTTTTCTATATTTCAGGCAATCCTAATTAATTTCTAAATAGAAATTCAAAAATATAAAAAATTAAACTGAAAAATAAATTTATTAACATATTTCTTTGTCAAATTACATATGAGATCCAAAGCAACCATTGCAGGTAATCCTGCATCTAAACAATGAAACATGCAAACGAGCGTTTGTTGAAAAAGAAAAAGAGAGCATGACCACGCCTTACGAGGAAATAGATAAAGAGGATATACGCGCGCTGAAGCTGTACCGCTATGAAGGGACAACCATAGTTATAGAGGATCAGCGCGCGGCAAAGGAAGCTGCTAAAGAACTGGCAGGCGAATCGGTTATCGGGTTTGACACTGAGCGCAAACCTTCATTTAAAAAAGGCGGTTTAAATCCGGTTTCACTTATACAAATAGCCGGACGCGAAAAAGTATTCCTGTTTCGTATCAATCATTTCGGTTTACTACGGGAGCTGATTAAACTGTTCGAGAATCCGGATATCCTGAAAATAGGAGTTGGACTTGATGATGATCTTAGCGGGCTGCAACAGCTCAGGAAATTCAAGCCAAACGGATTTGTTGATCTCAGTAAATATTTTCAGGCTAATGAATATAAGCAAAGCAGCCTGAAGTATATCGCCGCCATGGTGCTGAACATACGGATCAGCAAGAACCAGCAGGTGAGCAACTGGGAGCGCACTCCCCTCACTCCTTCACAGATACGTTATGCCGCTACGGATGCCTGGGTGCCTCGCGAGATATACCTCTCCATGACCGAAGACGGTAATTACCCCGCAGACCTGACAGAATAACAGTCCGGTTTTTGGGAATGGTTTTTGCCAGTTCACAGGCTTGTATTCGGGAATTAGCTGTATCCTAATGGATGGATGCAGGAACCTCATCCTGACAAAATAAAAAATTATGAACA
>JBEPXQ010000075.1:0-7673 GCA_041641835.1 Bacteroidales bacterium | reverse complement strand
ACTTTTTGTAAACGCTGGGTTTTCCGCGCCTCATCGGCGAATCATCCATAATATCATCATGAAGCAAAGTGAAATTGTGAAAAATTTCCATGGCAATAGCAGCTGGCATAGCTCTTTTCAGGCTTCCGTCAAATAAATCGCATCCCATCAGTGTAATTGCAGGGCGCAAGCGTTTGCCACGCGAATTAATGGTATAGCGTATAGGGTCATACAAGCTGGCCGGCTCATCAGGTATCTGTATCTCTGCCAATGCCTTATCTACTCTTGATGAATATTTTTCTATTACGTGCATGATAATTGTTTTTTAGGGTTGCCCGGCAAGGTTCAGCAAATAATCACCATAGCCACTGTTGAGCAAAGGCTCTGCCAGCAGGCGCAATTGATGATTATCGATAAACTTCATCCGGTATGCTATTTCTTCAATACAACCGATTTTTAATCCCTGCCTTTCCTCAATAACTCTTACAAACTCCCCGGCATTCTGTAGCGATGCAAAGGTACCTGTATCCAGCCAGGCTGTTCCACGATTCAGGATACCAACTTTCAGCTTACCCTGGCTAAGATACTCTTTGTTTACATCTGTAATTTCATACTCGCCTCTTGCGCTGGGTTTGAGGTTTTTGGCAATTTCAACTACAGAGTTGTCATAAAAATACAAGCCGGGAACAGCATAATTGGACCGTGGATTCTCAGGTTTCTCCTCTATGGAAACAGCATTCATGTCATCATCAAACTCCACCACTCCATAGCGCGAGGGGTTGTTTACATGATAGGCGAAAATTACTCCTCCATCAGGTTCATTGTTCTGCTGAAGTGTCTGGCTGAGGCCGGTACCATAAAAAATATTATCACCAAGCACCAGGGCTACTTTATCGTCACCAATAAACTCTTCACCCAGAACAAATGCCTGTGCCAGCCCATTGGGCTCTGGCTGTTCCCTGTAACTGAAACTGCAGCCAAGCTGCTTACCATCACCAAGCAGCTTTTCGAAGTTTGGCAGGTCGTGAGGTGTGGATATTACCAGAATTTCCCTGATCCCGGCCATCATCAGAATCGACAGGGGATAATAGATCATAGGCTTGTCATAAACGGGCATTAGCTGTTTGCTAATTGCTTGCGTAAGAGGACTTAAGCGAGTCCCTGATCCTCCGGCCAGTATTATTCCCTTCATGTTAATCTTGATTTTTTCTTCAATGCATAAAAGTAGCAAAAATTATCCAACCAATTCACTCAAATCCACAAAAACCAAAGATTTTAGAGGCTTAGGTATGATAAACAAGACTAAATATTATCACCTTTTTTCCCTTCTTCCGCCTCCTCTTCATCTACAGGAGATTTTCCCATTATTTTAAGAAGTGGATTAGTGAAGGATTTGGTGGTGATCATCTTATCAAGTGTTAGCAGCAGTGAAGGCAGCAGCAACAGGTTTGAAAGCACTGCAACAATCAATGTGAACGAGATAAGGTATCCCATGGATTCAATACCTCCGAAAGAGGAGAGGATGAAGATGATGAATCCAAAAAACAACACAATAGAAGAATAAATCATACTAAAGCCGGTTTCAATCAAAGCCTGATATACCGAGGGCTTTATGTACCAGTTGTTAAGTTTCAGCTCCATGCGGTAACGCGAAAGGAAATGTATGGTGTTGTCCACTGATATTCCCAACGCGATGCTGAAAATCAATACCGTTGACGGTTTTACGGGAATGCTAAGGAACCCCATCAGAGCTGCGGTTAGCAGAAGTGGGAGCAGGTTTGGCAGCATCGATATTAGCACCATCTTGAATGAGTTAAACAACAAGGTCATCAGGAGAATGATAAGAAGAATAGCAAGAAGCAAGCTGTGCTTGAGGTTCTTTATCAGATAGTCAGATCCTTTAAGCGAAACCACACTGGTGCCAGTCATATGCACCTCATAATCTTCTGGTGGGAAAATCTCATCGATCTGTGTCCTCAGCTTCTCTTTTACCTCTTTAATTCTATCAGAATCGATATTTGCCATCTGCACGCTGATCCTGGTTTTCTGAAGATTACTGTCCACTATACCCGATGGCATGCCTTTGCCAAGATCATCCATGGATGCGAAATAAGGAAATATGAAGTTTTTCTCCTGCGCATTGGGCATGCTGTAAAAAGCCGGATTTTCTTTGAAGAAAGCCTGTTTGCTGAATTTTACTACTTCAGCAACCGAAAGCGGGCCACTGAAAATATCATATTCTGCCAGGGTATCCTGGAGCTGGTCGATCTTTTGAAGCGTACGCAGGTTCATCAGGCCTTTTGGTTTCCTGGTGTCAATGGTTATTTCAAAGGGTAAAACACCACCAGCCTGACTTTCAAAAAACATGATATCTTTATATAGTATGTCTTTTTTTGAGATATCGTCCACTACCTTACCTCCTGTTTGCAGGCGGCTCATGCCAAAAACGCCAAGAGCCAGCATGGCAGCTGAAACAATATAAATCACCAATCTTCTTTTGCGCACAAAAACTACAATGTGCTTCAGTATATTTTTTGTTGATTTACTGTCAAGGTGTTTTGTGTGTTTGAATTCCGGAGGCTTGATGTAACTGAAGAATATGGGGATCAGGAATATCGATAGCAGGAATACAAACATGATACTCACCGATGCCACAACACCAAATTCTATCAGTGTTTTGTTGCCTGTAACAATAAATGCCGCAAAGCCGGTGGCAGTTGTAAGGTTTGTTAGAAATATTGCATTACCTACCCTTTGCACTACCCTGGAAAGTGACTTTATCTTATTGCCGTGTTTTTTGTATTCCTGATGATACTTATTCAGAAGGAAAATGCAGTTTTCCACTCCAATAACAATGATGAGCGGAGGAAGAATTCCTGATAACATGGTTATCTGGTAACCCAGCAGGTCAGTGAGTCCTACCAGCCATATCACACTTACCAATACAATAATCAGAGGAAAAAGAACCGCTTTAAAGGAGCGGAAGAAAATGAACAGTGCTATGGAGGCAATAAGCAGAGCCAGCAATACAAAAAGCAGGAGTTCGCGTTTCACCTTTTTCGATACCTGTGTTCGGATATAGGGAAGCCCGGAATAGTGAACTTCAATGTCTTGCTTTTCGCTGAATGCTTCTGTGACCTGACGTATATTTTTCACCAGCTTGTTTCGCGACTTGGAATGCAGGTGCGATTCATCCAGCACTATCATCATCAGTGCTGAGTTATTTTCTTTGTTATAGAGTTTTTTGCTGTAAAAAGGCAGGCTGTGAATTTTTCGCTTCAGGCTGTCAAGTTCCTTCTGGCTATGAGGTTTGCGTTTGATAACATTGTAGAAGTCGAACTTTTTCTGTTCGGTATTTCGCTTGATGGAATATAACCTTGCTACCGAAAGTACCTCATTTACACCTTCAAACTCCTTTATCCGGTAGGTGAGGTCATAAAAAGCATTATAATGCTCCAGGTCAAAGAGTCCTTTATCTTCGATCCCGACGTACATGGTTGTGCCATCCTGCCCAAATGTTTCCTTAAAGTTGTCATAGATAACCGTAGTGGAATCGTGGGGCGGAAGCATGTTTTTCATTTCATAAGAAATCTCAACCTTCGTGGCAAAATAGCCAAAAAAGAGTGTGATGATTCCAAGTATGATAATGTTTGTTAATCTGTTCCTCAGTATTATTCCGACTAAACTCGACCACATTTTGCGCTTCTCTCTTACTCTTCTGTAAATTCTTCTAAAAGCGCACGAAATTAATCATTTTACAAATAACCCCGCAAAAATAATCGAGTTTTACATCTATTTCACTTTCTGCAAAACAGAGTATGTGGAGTTTGTTTGTTACAGCAGCAGATGATGGAATGGACAAAAGGCGCAAGGCAACAGGACCCTGAAAGTTTTGAGATCAGAAAAAGTAGTCTTACGCTAAAAAAAAGTTTACTTTTGTCAATGGCCTGAATGTTGTACCTGAATAAGAAAAAGCCTTATGTTACAAAGATTACTCATATTCTTTCTGATCATCAGTCTGGCGGGCTGCGTTTCTTCCCGTAAATACCTGCAACGCGGACAGTATGACCGGGCAATTGAAAAAGCTGTAAAAAAACTATCACGAAAACCTGATAAGACCGAAGAAATTGGAGTCCTCAAAAAGGCCTACCGCCTTGCTATGGAAGAAGACCGGCGCCGCATAAGAGAGCTCCGGATGTCAGGACAGCCTGATGTGTACGAGGAAATCTACCTTATCTACGAAAATATGGAAGCGCGTCAGGATCTTGTTAGAAGACTTCCATCCGGTGTGCTAAACCGGATTGATTATAAATATGTGAATTTTGAACAGGAAAAGGTAGAGGCACAGCGCAAAGCTGCTGAATATTTGTACGTGCATGGTGTAAAGCTGCTGGCTTCTGGTTCAAGATTTGAGGCGCGCAAGGCCTATAATGAGTTTATGAGGGTAAAGCAATTGATAAGCAACTATAAAGATGTTGACCGCCTGATTACTGAAGCTTTATTTAAAGGGAAATCACAGGTGCTGTTCACCATGTCCAACCAGTCGAATGTTGCACTTCCCCGGGGTTTTGAAACTGAATTGTATAAAATCAGCCTGGCTGATCTTAATTCAAAATGGATAAATTATGATACCAGGGAAGTGAATGATAAGAACTATCATTATCACATCACACTTAAGCTGAGAGGTATAATGGTGTCGCCTGAGCAAATTAAGCAGAGGGAATTCACGGAGGAAAAGATTGTTGATGCTGGTTGGGAGTACGTGCTTGACGAGCAGGGTAATGTAAAAAAAGACAGCCTGGGTAATGATATCAAGGTAAAAAAGACCAAAAAGATAACAGCCAGGGTGCAGGAAACAAAAATGATGAAGCACGTGGCTGTAACTGGCAGGCTTGAGTTTATAGAAACTGCAACTGGCCAGATATTAAAAACTGATCCGGTAACAGCCGAGTGGCATTTTGAGCATGCTTACCTGCAAGCCAGGGGCGATCTGGATGCACTTTCAACTGAAACAAGAAAAATGCTTGGTGTGAAACCAGTGCCGTTCCCACCATCAGATATGATGATATTGAATGCGGCTACCGTACTAAAGGAGATGACAAAGGAGGCTATTCACAGGCACCGGAGGTTGTTTCAATAAAAAAAAGGCCGGATTTTAATCCGGCCTTTTTCATTTTTCTCGTAACAGCTATACCATATTTTCAGGTTTTACCCATTCATCAAACTGTTCAGGAGTAACCTTCCCCGACTGGATGGCTGACTCACGCAGAGTGATTTCTTCATGATGGGCTTTTTTGGCAATTTCTGCCGCGTTATCATAGCCAATATGGGAGTTGAGGGCGGTGACAAGCATTAGTGTGTTTTGCAGGTTTTTATCAATGTTGTGATGATTTGGTTTGAGGCCGGCAATGCACCGCCTTGAGAAGCTTCTGCAAGCATCACCAAGCAGCCTGGCAGATTGCAGGAAATTATAGATCATCACGGGTTTGAAAACATTCAGCTGCAGATGGCCATTCATCCCACCTATATTTATGGCAACATCATTGCCAAACACCTGGGCGCAAACCATTGTAAGCGCTTCTGGTTGTGTAGGGTTGATTTTGCCAGGCATAATTGAAGAACCCGGTTCATTGGCAGGGATCTCATATTCACCTATGCCGCAGCGTGGTCCTGAGGCCAGCAGCCTTACGTCGTTTCCGATTTTCATCAGGCTGCCTGCCAGTGTTTTTAAAGCCCCGGAGGCGCTTACCACGGCATCGTGAGCTGAAAGGCTTTCAAATTTGTTGTCAGCCGTAATAAAAGAAAAGCCAGTTAGCTCCGCGATCTTTTCTGCTACCACTGTATCAAAATTTTCGGGAGCATTCAGCCCGGTTCCTACGGCAGTGCCGCCCAGGGCCAGCTCCAGCAGGTGTGGAAGAGTATTCTTTAATGCCTTTAAGCCATGATCCAGCTGGGATACGTAACCCGAGAGTTCCTGGCCCATAGTTACGGGTGTGGCGTCCATCATGTGGGTGCGACCGGTTTTAACCACGCCGGTGAATTCTTTTGATCTTGCATTCAGCTCGTTTCGTAACTCCTCAATGCCAGGGAGTGTGTTTTCATACAGCATTTTTACTGCAGCTATGTGCATTGCCGTAGGAAAAGTGTCATTGGACGACTGGCTTTTATTTACATGATCGTTTGGGTGTATCGTACCACGACCTCCCAACACACCTTCAGTAATATAATTTGCCCTGTTGGCAATTACTTCATTGAAGTTCATGTTGGATTGTGTGCCTGATCCTGTCTGCCACACCACTAGCGGGAACTGGGTGTCGTGTTTGCCTTCCAGTATTTCATCACAAACCTGTGCTATCAGCTGTGCTTTTTCTTTTTCCAGCACACCTAGCTCCTGATTGGTTAAAGCGGATGCTTTTTTTAATACGGCAAATGCCTCCAGGATCTCCTGTGGCATTTTTTCCTCCCCAATGGGGAAATTTTCCCTGGAACGTTGTGTTTGAGCTCCCCAGTACTTATCCACGGGTACCTCAACATATCCCAAAGAATCTTTTTCTTTGCGGGTTTTCATAATTGGCCTTTGATTTTGAGAGTGTATGCTTAAAATAACTTGTCAATTTCAGATGGAGGATCACCCAATACTGCCTGTCTGTCTTTTTCAACGATGGGTCTTGATATCAGCTTCGGATGTTCTACCATGGCTTCAATCCACTCTTCCCTTTTCAAATTCCTGCCTTTATACTTTTCCCTGTAAATTTTCTCTTGCGTCCTGATGAGATCTTCTGGTTCTTTGCCTGTTTTTTTAATGAGATCATTCAGGCGCTCCTTCGTGAAAGGCGCTTCATTTAGGTACTTAACTATTATAAAATCAGCGGTTATGGTTTTGAGGTGCTCAAGCCCCGCACGGCTTTTTTTGCACCTGGGATTATGGTAAACTTTTATCATATAGTGGATCAGATTTTGAGCTTATTCATCTGTCTAAATTTGATTTTAAAGGTACGATGGCCTGCCTCGCAAACGGCGGCGGAACTCGCATATAATAGCTTAAATATTGTTGTTCTCGTATATACGCCTCAGGCGGAGCATGCTCGTTTCTTCTGAGGTTAAAAGTAATAAAAGTTCAAAACACATGCAAATTATCCATGTACAATTAAAAAATCTAACAAAATAAATTAAACATTATGCCTGTGGAAGATTTCTTTTTCATCCACGGTTAACGGAGCCTTTGTGAGGAATTTTTCCATGCTTGGGTTTAGCGAATACAGGAAAAGCAGCATAACAAAAGCTTCAATAAAAAATACGTTATTATCCGTCAGTAAAAATGCTATCCCGTTTATTATGGTAAAAATGCCCATCAGATACAATTGCTTCAGATAAGCTTTCCTGAACGCCCGGATTTTATGCTCAAGGTCTTCACCTTCTTTGTAGTGATATAGCTCTCGCGATATCATGCCGGTGCTGTAGATAACAATAACCAGGTTCACCACAGCTGAAATAAGGATCAGAATAAAATCCTTTTCAATCCTGTAGTCCAGCAATGGGCCGCTGATGTATGTATAGAGTATTGTTGCCACTAATAGCAATACCACCACTACGGTACCGATGGTGTGGATCTTTCGCATCCGGTAGAATGCTTCCAATATATCGTTTTTGTTCATTTTGGTGCTGATTTGTGTTCCCCTTCCCGGCATCTAATA
>JBEPXQ010000074.1:0-7687 GCA_041641835.1 Bacteroidales bacterium | reverse complement strand
CGAGTCTTTGGGTAAATTCCGCGGCCAGCGCAAAAGGCAGCTGTGCAATGATACCAATCATGATAAGGATTGAAATACCGTTACCAATACCTTTTTCTGTGATTCTTTCACCGAGCCACATAACAAACATGGTTCCTGAGGTGAGGATGATTACAGAAGAAATCCAGAAGAACATACCTGGTGAGGTCACGTTGGGGTCGAAAGGCATAATAGCTTCGGCCGGCAGCTGACGTACCAGGTTGGCGATATATGCAGGTGCTTGCATTCCAGTAATGATGATGGTGAGATAACGGGTAATCTGATTGATTTTTTTACGACCGCTCTCGCCTTCTTTCTGCAGTTTCTGGAAGTAAGGAATAGCCATACCCAGAAGCTGCACAACAATGGAAGCAGAGATATAAGGCATGATCCCCAGGGCAAAAATGGAAGCATTGGAGAAAGCTCCACCTGAAAACATATTCAGCAGGCCAAGCAGGCCGTCTGAGGTTTGCGATTTCAGGGCTTCCAGGCCGGCAGGATCAATACCGGGCAATACCACAAACGACCCCAGCCTGTAGATCAGGATCAAACCAAGGGTGATCAGGATTTTCTGCCTGAGGTCTTCAATATGATAAATATTCTTTATGGTTTCTATGAGCTTCTTCATCAATTATTCGTTTAAGGATGCAACACCACCTTGTTCTTCAATTGCTTTTTTCGCACTTGTGGAAAAGGCATCAGCTTTCACCTCAACTTTGGTTTTCAGTTCGCCTCTGCCCAACACCTTCACAAGGTCGTGCTTTCCAACCAGTCCGTTATCCACTAATACCTTTTTATCAAAGGATGAGATACCTTTTTCTTCAGCCAGTTTCTGAATGCTGTCCAGGTTAATGGCGGCATACTCAACCCGGAAAGGATTTTTAAACCCGTATTTGGGGACGCGTCTGTAAAGTGGCATCTGTCCACCCTCAAATCCAACACGTCGTTTGTAACCGGATCTGGATTGAGCACCTTTATGTCCACGTGAGGCTGTATCGCCAAACCCGGAGCCTTCACCCCTTCCGAGTCTTTTGCTCGTTTTAACTGATCCTTTTGCTGGTTTAAGATTACTTAAATCCATATGGCTATTCTCGATTATATCAATTATTACTAAACTTCTTCTACCTTAAGCAAATGCTTTACTTTGTTGATCATTCCCAGCACAGCCGGCGATGCTTCAACTTCCAGTATTTGCTGATTGTGCTTGAATCCCAGGGCTTCGATGGTACGTTTTTGGTCCTTCGGCCTGTCAATGACACTTTTTACCTGTTTTATTCTGTACTTTTTCATCTCTGTTCGATCTTTTTACAAAAGTTGATTAAGCGGATCTCAATCATCAGCCGTTAAACACTTTATCCAGGCTAACTCCCCGTAGCTGAGCCACGGTGTAAGGGTCACGCATGTTCACCAAAGCATCAATGGTAGCTTTCACCACTGAATGCGGGTTGGCCGAACCCTGAGATTTTGCCAGTACGTCTTTCACACCAACACTCTCCAGAACGGCACGCATGGCTCCCCCGGCTATAACACCGGTACCGGGCGCTGCGGGTTTCACCAATACTTTGGCACCGCTGTAACGTCCAATTTGTTCATGCGGCAGTGTCTCATTGAGCACTGGTACTTTTACCAGGTTCTTTTTGGCATCGTCCACCGCTTTCGCGATGGCTGAGGTCACCTCTTTGGCTTTACCCAGTCCATAGCCAACCACACCTTTTTCATCACCCACAACCACCAGGGCGGCAAAGCTGAAATCGCGTCCACCTTTGGTCACCTTAGTCACTCGATTGATGGTTACCAGTCTGTCTTTAAGTTCAATATCACTGGATTTTACTTTCTTATTTTTTCCCTTTGGCATAATTGATTAAAATTTAAGTCCACCTTCCCTGGCTCCTTCAGCCAGTGCTTTTACTCTGCCATGATATAGATATCCGTTGCGATCAAACACCACGTGCATGATCTCAGCGGCTTTTGCTTTTTCGGCTACTGAAACACCTACCAGTTTGGCCTGCTCGCTTTTGTTCACATTATCTTTTTGTGAAATTTCCTTTTCTTTCGAGGAAGCGGAAACCAATGTTTTGCCGTTGTCATCATCAATGATCTGGGCATATATTTCATTATTGCTGCGATAAACACTCAATCTGGGTTTATCTTGCGTACCCCGGATCTTTTTACGGATCCTGCGTTTGATCTTTTGTCTGCTAGCAGCTTTTTTATTTTTTACAGCCATTTCTGTTTTTTTTTCCATTAAAAAAGAAAACAATCTGCAAAGATAGCAGATCATTTCATATATCCTACTCGGCAGCGCTTTTACCAGCTTTTCTGCGGATGATTTCTCCTTTAAAAAGTACACCTTTTCCTTTGTAGGGTTCAGGTTTACGCATAGACCTGATCTTTGCAGCCACCTGTCCAACAAGTTGTTTGTCAGCTGAAGTGAGTTTGATAAACGGGTTTTTACCACGTTCGGTTTTTGCTTCAAGTTTTACTTCAGCCGGGAGCTCCATATAAATATTATGGGAGAATCCCAGTCCCAGTTCCAGTAATTGGCCTTTGGCATCTGCTTTAAATCCTACTCCTACCAGCTCAAGTTCGATGGTGTGTCCTTTTCCGGCACCTTCCACCATATTTTTAACCAGGGCACGATACAGCCCGTGCATAGCGCGATCTTCCTTCGAGTCACTGGCTCTGTTCAACACCAGTTGATTTTCTTGCAGCTCCAGGGTGATGGATGGTTTAAGCACCTGGGTGAGTTCACCCACTGGCCCTTTTACCGTGATCACATTATCGTTATATGTGACCTCTACATTCTCGGGAATCTGTATTGGATAACTTCCTATACGTGACATTTCTACTCCTCCTTTTTAGCTTACATAACAGATTACTTCACCACCAATTTGGCGTGCCCGGGCTTCTTTATCGGTCATCACACCGTGTGAGGTTGAGATGATGGCGATACCGAGGCCGTTGAGTACACGTGGAAGTTTATCCGCTCCCACATATCTCCTCAAACCGGGAGTACTCACTCTTTCCATATTTTTTATGGCCGGTGTTTTTGTAGCGGTCTCATATTTCAGGGCGATTTTAATAACTCCCTGGCGCCCGTCATCTACAAATTTATAATTAAGGATATAGCCTTTGTCGAACAAGATTTTTGTTATCTCGCGCTTCAAATTGGAACCGGGGATATCCACAACCCGATGATTTGCCATCATTGCGTTCCGTATTCTCGTCAAATAATCTGCGATTGGATCTGTATTCATAATTTTTTTTCTTTCTGTTTCCTGTTCTACCAGCTGGATTTCTTAATACCCGGGATCAACCCTTTCATAACCATTTCACGGAAGTTAATCCTGGAGAGACCAAACTGGCGCATGTAACCTTTGGGTCTGCCGCTAAGTTTGCAACGATTGTGCAGTCTTACGGGAGAAGCGTTTTTAGGTAACTTCTGCAGACCTTCGTAATCACCGGCAGCTTTTAATGCAGCTCTTTTCTCTGCATATTTGGCTACCATTCTTTCGCGCTTTACCTCGCGCGCTTTCATTGATTCTTTAGCCATATTACGCGTTCATGTTTTTAAATGGTAAACCTAATAATTTCAACAGTTCGTATGCTTCTTCGTCAGTATCAGCAGTAGTAACGAATGTAATGCTCATACCTTTGATTTTTTGTACGCTGTCCAGGCTGATTTCAGGGAAGATGATCTGCTCTTCAATACCCACAGTATAGTTACCGTGTCCGTCAAATCCTTTGTCATTGATACCCTGGAAATCCTTAATACGTGGCATCGCAATAGCTACCAGTCGGTCGAGGAATTCATACATTACTTTCCTGCGGAGCGTAACGCGTACACCAATGGGCATTCCTTTTCTAAGCTTAAAGTTAGAAATATCCTTTTTAGATCTGGTAACTACGGCACTCTGCCCGGTAATATTGGTGAGCTCCTTCACGGCGCTGTCCACGATTTTTTTATCGGTAATACCTTCACCAACACCCTGGTTCGCGGTTATTTTCACCAGTCTGGGCACCTGCATAACGCTGGTGTACTCAAACTTTTTCATCAAAGCCGGTACAACTTCCTTTTTGTACTGTTCCTGAAGTCTCGGTGTATATTCCATTACTTAATTACCTCCTGTGTTTTGGATTTCTTTGAATAGCGCACTGTTTTGCCATTCTCATCTTTTTTTCTTCCAATGCGGGTAGCATTACCCTGCTTGTCCACGAGCATCAGATTTGACACGTGTACAGGAGCTTCTTTTTGTACGATACCCCCCTGGGTATTTTCTGCGCTGGGCTTGGTGTGCTTAGAGATGATGTTAACACCTTCTACAATAGCACGCTGTTTGTCCAGGTCCACCTGCAGTACTTTACCCGACTGGCCTTTATCTTCGCCAGTGATAACTTTCACGGTATCGCCTTTTTTGATATGTAACTTGCGCTTCATAATTGTCTTTCTTTAAAGCACCTCGGGTGCCAATGAAACGATTTTCATAAATTTGTTATCACGCAGTTCTCTGGCAACGGGGCCAAAGATACGGGTGCCTCTCATTTCGCCTGCCTGATTAAGCAGCACGCAGGCATTTTCATCAAAACGTATGTAAGACCCGTCATTACGGCGAATCTCTTTACTGGTTCTGACTACTACTGCGGTGGATACTTCACTTTTTTTGACGTTGCCGTTAGGCAGGGCGCTTTTAACCGTAACGATTACTTTGTCTCCGATGGAGGCATATCGTTTTTTGGTACCGCCCAAAACGCGTATCACCTTGGCTGTTTTGGCACCACTGTTGTCAGCTATGATAACTTTACTTTCTTGCTGTATCATGATTACTTAGCCCTTTCAATAATTTCAACCAATCTCCAGTTCTTTCTTTTACTCAAAGGTCTTGTCTCCATAATTTTGACAGTATCGCCGCTACCGGCTTCGTTGTTCTCATCATGAGCGACAAACTTGTTGGATTTTTTTACGTATTTACCGTAAATCGGGTGTTTTTGTCTTAGGTTGATCTGCACCACGATGGACTTATCCATTTTGTCGCTGACGACAACACCAATTCGTTCTTTTCGAAGATTCCTTTCCATCACTTCGTATATTATTATTCAGACTTTTGTTTAGCTTCTTGTAATTCCCTGCCTCGCAATTCAGTTTTGATCCTTGCGATCGTTCTACGGTATTCCCGGATTTTCATGGGGTTCTCCAGAGGAGAAACCGCGTGGTTGAGTTTCATCTTGGTGAGCTGTTTTTCTTCAGCATCCAATCTTTCCACCAGATCCGCCGTTGACATTTCGTTGATAACTTCTTGTTTCATTGCCTATCCTCTATTATTCTTCGTAGTAATCGTAACGCACTAAAAACTTAGTTTTCACAGGCAGCTTTTGGGCTCCCAACCTCATGGCTTCCTGAGCAGTGGCTCTGTCCACACCATCGATCTCGAACATGATCCTTCCTGGCTGCACACGTGCCACAAACAACTCGGGAGCACCTTTACCTTTACCCATACGAACTTCGGCGGGTTTTTTGGTAACCGGTTTATCCGGGAAGATGCGAATCCACAGCTTACCTTGCCGCTTCATTCTCCTGGTGATAGCCTGACGAGCAGCTTCTATCTGTCGACCTGTAATCCAGGTTTCCTCCAGGGCTTTTAAAGCAAAAGAGCCGAATTCAATTTTGTGCCCGTTTTTGGAAAAGCCTTTCATCCGGCCTTTCTGTTGCTTTCTATATTTTGTCCTTTTTGGCTGTAACATTTCTCCAGTGTTTTAAATTAGCACAAACTAATTGTTGCTTATCTTCTCTTCTTTCTTCTTCTCCTGCTGGCGCCACCACCTTTACCCGGTTTCTTGCTATCTGTAGCCGGGGGTGTAAGGTCTGGTTTCCCGTATATCTCGCCCTTGTATATCCAAACTTTCACACCAATGCGGCCATAGGTTGTATGAGCTTCGGTGAGAGCGTAATCGATATTTGCCCGGAGAGTATGCAGAGGAATACGTCCTTCTTTGTAGGTTTCGGTACGTGCCATTTCAGCACCCCCTACTCGGCCTGAGATCTGAATTTTGATCCCTTCGGCACCCATTCTCATGGTTGAGGCGATAGCGGTTTTAATAGCACGGCGGAAAGAAATTCTTCCTTCAATCTGCTTGGCAACGGTTTGGCTAACGATCACAGCATCCAGTTCGGGGCGCTTGATCTCTGAGATGTTGATTTGTATTTCCTTAGAGGTAAGTTTCTTCAGCTCTTCCTTGAGCTTGTCAACTTCCTGTCCGCCTTTTCCGATAATGATCCCCGGGCGGGCAGTATGGATGGTAACGGTTACCAATTTCAGGGTACGCTCAATAATCACGCGTGATATGCCTGCTTTTGACAGTCGGGCGTTGAGATATTTCCTGATCTTGTCGTCCTCAACCAGTTTTTTCTCATAGCTTTTGCCGCCATACCAGTTGGAATCCCATCCGCGGATGATACCTAATCGATTACCTATTGGATTAACTTTCTGTCCCATGTATATTCAATTATTTATTATCGGTATTTTCGTTCACTGCCCCGGTTATTTCTTCCTGCAGTTCTTCCAGCTGCTGATTTTTTCCGGCCACTTCCAGTGTAACATGGTTAGAGCGTTTTCTAACGCGATAAGCTCTACCCATAGGAGCCGGCTGGATTCTTTTCAGCATTCTGGCGGAATCCACCTGCACAGCTTTCACATATAAATTAGCTTCTTCCAAACGAACACCTTCGTTTTTATTTTGCCAGTTGGCAATGGCAGACAAGAGCAATTTGTGTAATCTGCCGGAGGCATCCTGCGGAGAGTGCTTCAGCCAGGCCAAAGCTTTTTCCACATCTTCACCCCTTATCATATCCGCAACTTTGCGCATTTTTCTGGGGGAAGTCGGACAATTTCTCAGCACGGCAAAATACTTCTGCTTACGCTCTTCCTTGTATTTCTCTGCTCTTATACGTTTTCTAGCTCCCATTTCTCACATTATTTTTTGTTACCACTGTGCCCTCTGTAAGTTCGTGTCGGGGCAAATTCTCCCAATTTATGACCAACCATATTTTCGGTAATAAACACAGGGATAAATTTGTTTCCGTTATGCACGGCGATTGTCTGGCCAACGAAATCGGGGGATACCACCGAGGCGCGTGACCAGGTTTTAACCACCTTTTTCTTCTTCGCCTGTGAATTAGCTAAAACTTTACGCTCCAGCTTATAATGTATATATGGTCCTTTTTTAAGTGAACGGCTCATGTTAACTCTTGTTTATGTTTATTTCTTCCTACGTTCGATGATGTATTTATTGCTTGCCTTCTTGGGGTTACGTGTTTTATACCCTTTCGCAGGCACACCATTCCTTGATCTGGGGATACCACCAGAGGCACGGCCTTCACCACCACCCATCGGGTGATCCACAGGGTTCATCCGAACGGCATTTGTACGCGGGCGGCGTCCTTTCCAGCGTGAGCGTCCTGCTTTACCGGAAACTTCCAGCTCGTGATCCTGGTTGGAAACCATACCGATAGTGGCTTTACAGGTTTGTAGTACCATTCTGGATTCGCCTGATGGGAGCTTTACAACGGCATATTTACCGTCACGCGACATTAATTGTGCATAGCTACCGGCGCTTCTGGCCATTTTGGCTCCCTGCCCTGGTTTTAGTTCGATATTATGAATAACTGTTCCGT
>JBEPXQ010000073.1:0-7710 GCA_041641835.1 Bacteroidales bacterium | reverse complement strand
ATATTAGCATGAAGAACTTATTGATATTTCTGTTTTTGATCCCTATGGGATTATTCGCACAACCCGAAAACGTCAGCCATGAAAAATTATGCGGCGACTGGCTTTGTGAAACCGGCTCTGCCACGATAAAGCTCTGCCTGCATGAGGACGGCAGCTGCATGCTTGATGGCAAAAAAGCCAGTTATAAACTGGATGATGGAACCTTAATGCTGAGCAATAAGGAAGAAACAGTTACTTACAAGGTTGAAATGAAGGAAGATGAACTGGTATTGTCAGGAGGCGATTTGATGATGCCACTTACCTTCCACAGATCGGAAGAGGGATGATTGAGTGAAGGCACGAGGGTGCGAGAGTGCGAGGGTGAGAGAGTGCGACTTAAGCGACTTAAGAGAACTAAGAGACTTCAGTGAATTCAAGCGAAATTGGAACATGGTGGAGGGTGTAGCCTAACGCCAGGAGACCTCTCAGCCAGATAACTTTAAACATTAAACGTCAGCAGGCAGTTGGCAGCTGGCAATAAAGCAGTAGGCAATTATGAGGGTACGAGGGTACGAGAGTACGAGGGTGAGAGAGTGCGAGGGTCGCCCAATTGCCCAATCAAGCAATCTGCGCTACAAAATTCACTATTCTCAACGATTACAGCCAGATAACTTTAAACCTTAAACATTAAACCGGATATGGAGGAGATCACCGTCATCCACCACATATTTTTTTCCTTCCACGCGGAATTTACCTTTGTCTTTACAGGCCTGTTCGGATTTCAGTTCCATAAAATCATCATACTTGATAACTTCAGCTCTAATAAAACCACGTTGCAGGTCGCTGTGGATAACCCCGGCAGCTTCGGGGGCGGTCATGCCGCTTTTAATGGTCCAGGCACGGATTTCATCCGGCCCTATGGTGAAAAAGGTCTTCAGGTTTAGCAGGCGGTATGCTGAACGTATCAGGCGGTTAATTCCCGGTTCTGCAAGGCCGGCATCTTCGAGAAAAGCTTTACGGTCATCCTCATCTTCCAGCTCGGCAATTTCAGCTTCCAGGGCAGCAGCAATCACCATCATTTCAGCATTTTCATCCTGTATGGCTGCTTTTACCTGTTCCACGAATTTGTTTCCTTCCACTGCAGAATCCTCATCTACGTTGCACACGTAAAGTACCGGTTTATCTGTAACCAGGTCAAGCTCTTTCACATGCTCCTTTTCTTCTTCCTTTACATCCAGCGTACGCGCGGGCTTCAGGTTTTCCAGGTGCTCGCGGTATTTATTAAGAGCTTCAAGGGATTCTTTGGCTTCTTTCTCGCCGCTTTTGGCTCTTTTCTCCATGCGCGCGATCTTATTCTCTATCATATACAGGTCCTGCGCCTGCAATTCGATATCAATATTTTCCTTATCCCTTACCGGGTCTATGGTTTCATCCACATGAGGCACACTTTCATCTTCAAAACAGCGCAAAACGTGTATGATGGCATCAGTCCTGCGGATATCGGAAACAAACTTATTGCCTTCCTTACCGCCGCCTTTGGTAATGCCGGGTATATCCACTATTTCCACCGTAACCGGCACTATTTTCTGCGTTGGCTGGTATTTCTCCAGTTCATATAAGCGTGCATCAGGTACATTAAACATCCCGATATTCGACTTCCTTGCCATAGTGCCTACCCCCGCTTCTGCCCTTTTGCTCGACAGGCAGTTAAACAGTGTTGTTTTACCTACTTTGGCCAAACCTACAATTCCGCATCTGAGTGCCATAACATTTCTTTTTTTCAGGTGGGCAAAGGTAATATTAATAGCGATTCTGTCAGGGGGAATATTTATATCTGATCTTTTTTATTTAGAAGACATCTAAATTCGCATATATCTCTCATTATGATATCCTTAAAATAAGCCTTGTGCTTCAGGACTACCAAGGTACATGCACAGCTACAACATGAGTAAATGTTTAGCATTGAAACTTCTACAGCCAAAAACATTTGGAAATAGCATTAATCTGCTTTATATTTACCCTTGCAAAACATTCAGGCTTATGAAACTATATTTACTCTGCAATTCCGGGGATTTTCATGTAACGTAAATCCTTTGCAGGTGGTTCACACCGGCACCGGGCCTTCGGGCTTCCGGTGCCGGTTGTATTGTGATATGCCACCGGCAGATAGTATTTCCTGCCTGCATGTTTTCAAAAGCTAAATCCAAAAAACAAACAATAAATTCAGGCTTATGAAAACATTTACCTTAATTCGGAGATTAGTGAAACTTTCAGGACTGTTTCTAATACTCACTTTAGGCAGCAGCCAGATTGCTAATGCACAGTATTGTTCTGTAACAAGTGATTGCACCTGGGGAGATAACATCAAAGATTTCTCTACCACAGGAGGCATCACTAATATTACAAACAACTCCTCGGGCTGTAGTACAAATGGTTATGAAGATTTTACCAGTACACATAGAATAGAAATTGCTCAGGGAAGCTCATTTAACTTTAGTGTTCAGGCTGATGGCGCCTATAGTGAATACTTTACAATCTGGATTGACTGGAACAATGATGGAGACTTCACCGACACAGGTGAGGAGGTCTGGAATTCCGGAAGTGCCGGGACAAATGTTTTTACCGGCACAGTGAATGTTCCTTCCGACGCAACAGCAGGAAGTACCGTAATGCGTGTAATGTGTGATTACGATGCAATACCTGATGATCCATGTAATACTGGGACATATGGAGAAACGGAAGATTACGCGGTAACAGTATTCCCAGTATATCTACCCTTTACCGAATCATTTGAAGCTTCCACCATGCTTTCCTACTGGACTACCTCGGCGTCAAGCGGAGGGCCATGGGAAATAGGAAATGAGTCCTCTAATTCTCCGGGCTATAATAATGATGTCGCTGACCATACGGGTAACGGTGGGTATTATACCTGGATGGATTTTTCAGGTACAGATGTAGGTGTAATTTTGGAATCTCCTGAATTTGATGTTAGTTCGAATAGTAACATAATATTGGAATTCTATGAGTTTAGTTATTATTCTTCTACATCTTCATATGCTAATTATTTATATATTGAAACTTTTAATGGTGCTACCTGGGATGGTGTTGATACCATTCAACAAAATGGCTCAAGCTGGGTTCAGTATTCTATAGATTTAACATCAAATACGTATAATGGTGGAAATAATCTTAAGTTCAGATTTAGGGCTGAATCACATGGGACATCTAACGACTATTATAATGATATACTTATTGATGATATCAACCTGTACGAACCTAAACCCAATGATGCCGGTATTACTGATATCTTTGTATTGAACGCAACAGGCAACCAGACAGTAAAGGCTGTGTTAGAAAATTTTGGGACCGCTACCCTTACTTCAGCAACCATTAACTGGGATGTAGATGGCACCCCACAAACGGCTTATAGCTATAGCGGAAGTTTAGCACCGGGATCTTCAGACACCATAACCCTGGGTGCATATAACTTTATTGCCGGAAGTCAAACAATAACTGTAACATCCAGCAACCCCAATGCCAGTGCAGATGGCGATCCATCAAATGATTCATACAGCCTCACTCAAACATATGTTACACCAATAAATCTGGCTTATTACGATGACTTTGAAACATTCTCCAGCGACTGGAATGTTGTTGATGGTTCTCCGGGTTTGCATAGCGCAAGAGTTCAAAGTGGCTCTTATGCTCTTGATATATTAGATGGTGCAAGCTCAGGAACTATTGAACTGATATGTAACCCTGCTCCAAATCCAGAATTATCATTCAACTATTTAATTGATTACTACAACTATAATGATTTTGAAGTGGAAATACTGGAAGCTTCTTCAAATAGCTGGCAAAACATACATACATTTACAGGTTATAATGATGATACCTGGATTAATGAAGTGATAGACCTTGCTTCTTATGATACTGAAACCGGTGTTTTTAAACTCAGATTTAGCGCAAGCAAAACCTATTCATCATATGAAGTTCTGCTCGATAACTTAAGCCTGGTGCCTGTATATGCTGTAGATGCAGGAATTAGCCAAATGAGCACTATTGACGTTTCGGGAACTTCACCAATTAGGGCTGAAATTAAAAACTACGGAACAGACACCTTACTTAATGCGGATATTTATTATTCAGTAATGGGAGGTACACACGTTGGGCCTTATGCATGGACGGGTGTTCTTGCAAAAGGCGAAACAGAAGCCGACATTCTTCTGGGTACGTATAACTTTACAGTAAATGATACTTTAGTTGAAATATGGACAAATAACCCTAATGGACAAGCCGACCAATATACTGTCAATGATACCTTGCCGGCTACAGTTAATATTGTAACCGATGCTGGTGCGCTGGCCGTTGATAATGGAAGTATCCAATACGGAAATTCCCCGGTAAATGTGTTTATTTCCAATTTAGGTACGGATACCATTAAATCAGCAACCATTGGATGGTCAATCAATGGAGCTGTGCAATCATCCTACGCATGGACAGGCAGCCTGGCTGCCGGAGATGGAGCAGGTCCGTTTTACCTCGGCAATTATAACTTTGATGCTGGCAACTACACCCTAAAGGTATGGACTGAGTCTCCCAACAGCCGTACCGACGACGATGCCACCAACGACACCATCGAGGAAAATTATTATTTCTACCTGGATGTTGGCATTTCTCATGTAGAGCAAATAATCACTCCTGGAGTCAATCCAATAAATGTGAAGATTCAAAATTATGGAAATATACCATTAATCAGTGCTTCTATTGAATACAGTTACAATGGAACTGCCGGCCCGTCTTATAGTTGGACCGGTAATCTTGACCCGGGAAATGAAACGGGGCTTATCAATATTGGAAATGGGACATTTAATTATGGCTCCAATACTATTCAGGTAGAAACAGTTCTGCCTAATGGGGAACTTGGGGATGACAACCCGGTTAATGATAAAAATACCATAACATTTGATATCCTGGCAGATATTGGAGTTGTGGAAGGCTGGCTGCCCCAGGATAATTGTGGCCGTGGAAATGACACCCTAAAGCTGGCCGTGAAGAACTTCGGTACAGAAGTGATGGATGATAACTTTTCCATTACCTATATTAACCTCAACTCAGGTGCTACCGTTACTGAAAATATTTCAGGCACCAGCATACTACCTGGCGATACCTTATGGCATACATTCTCCACACCCGTTAATCTGGCAGTTAGTGATAAGGATTCCACGTTTAATCTGAAAGGTTACACCACCTATTCATTGGATGGCACTCACTCCAATGATACCATAGCCGGACAGGTGGAATCATGGTATATGCCAAATGCTCCTATTGCTTCAGGTACTTCTGTTTCATATGGTAATTCAGCTAATTTAACAGCTGCGCTTAATGTTAATGGAGATAGTTTAAAATGGTATGATAATGCTATGAATTTCCTGGACTATGGTACGACTTATACCACCCAGCCTTTATATGATACAACTACATTTTATGTGAGATCAGAAACTTCCGTATCCGGTAGTATAAACTCAGATATAACCTCCGGCTCTGGTTCTTCAACTACTTATTATGTTCCGTTCTATATATCCACCACAGGAAGCAGCTTTAAATATTCAAAATTTGCAGGACTCTATAATGCTTCAGATTTGATTGCCAATGGAGCAAGTGCAGGAACTATTAATGATCTCGCATTCTATAAAACAGATGCTTGTGGTTATACAAATTCCGATGCCACTTGTAATATTTATATAAAACAAGTTAACGATGCTTATGTAACTTCATCAGATTGGGCTACATTAATATCAGGTGCTACTAATTGCTATTCTTCAGCAAACCAAAATATAAATACATATTCAGGATGGCAGGAGTTTAATTTTAGCACACCTTTTAATTGGGATGGAAGCAGTAACATACTAATTATGGTTGAATGGTACAGACCAAATGCTCACACTTGTAACTATCCTAATTGGCAATATACTTCAGTTTCTTCTTCAAGAGTTAAACGATATGCTGGTAGTTCAAGCAGCAACACATTAAGCTCTTCGGAATCCTACCTCCCAAATATTAAATTTAATCTGGATGCTTCGTTTTTTACACCGCATTGCGAAAGCACACCTATTCCGGTTACAGTTGACGTAACCAATATCCCAAGTGACGCTGGTATAGTGGATATTGAAGAAGTTACAGAAACCGGCACGCAGGATATTAGTGTTACATTAAGCAATTTCACTTCCGTGGCATTGGATAGTGTTCAAATTGATTATCAAGTAAATGGAACACCAGGCATTACTTACAAATGGTATGGCAGCCTGGGTAAGAATGATTCGGCCATGGTTACTATTGGTTCTGGAAACCTGGTTTATGGAATGAATACCATCAAAGCCTGGACAAACTTACCAAACGGCGCTACTGATCCTGACGGAACAAATGACACTACGCTTATATCATTCAATATTTATTCTGATATTGAAGTGGTTGAAGTTACTTCCCCTGAGACTTATTGTGACATGGGTAATGAATCAGTCATGGTTAAATTTGCTAATGTGGGTATTGACACCATAACAGCATTTGATGCCAACTACCTGGTAGCAGGCACTGCTTTTAGCGTTACAGAAAGTGTTACAACAACGCTTGCACCCAATGACACTATGACTTACACCTTCTCAACGCTTGTTGATCTGACGGTTGCAAAGGACAGTATATTCCTCATTGATGTCTTTGCCGACAATCTGAGTTCTGACAACAACCAGTTGAATGACACCATCCATTATAATGTGCTTTCACCCATAACTCCCGCTGCTCCTGTCGCTGTAAACGATACCGTAGATTATGGAAATTCTGCGAATCTGAAAGCACTCTCTGATCACTACGTTTTCTGGTACGACGCAGCTATCGGTGGCAATAAAATTGGCGGTCCCGACACTATGTTCACATCCCCCCTCCTGTATGATACTACCACAGTTTATGCAGAGGCCCGTTCAGGCATTGCTAATGTTAAAATAACAGAAATTGTTCAGTATATGGGCGGTAGTGGAGCCACTCTTAACTACCCGTCCTATCTTTTGGGAGATTTTGACGGTTTAGAAATAACCAATCAGGGTGATGCTCCTGAAAACCTTAGCAATTGGACGGTTAATTTTTACAGTACAAATCCAACATATGGCGCTAACGGGAGTTACACTTTCCCATCTGGCACAGTAATAATGCCTGCAGAGATATTTATAATCGACACAAAATCACCGGTTGTTGATAGTGATCCTGCAAATAATTATTTCTGCGCAGGGATTTCGGGAAATCCCCAGTCAAGTACTGAACAAGGATATTATATTAAAGATGAAGATGGAAATATTATAGATGCGGTTGCAACCAATGGACAAACATTCTCAGTTGCCACGAGTGTTACCACTTCAGATTGGTCTGGTTCAATCCCTTCATCTTCTGGAAAAGCAGGTGTAAGCAGGTTAATATCAGATAATAACAATGCTTCTGATTGGGGTGTAGCAGACACAGACTTCCCGAATCAGACATTTGGCACCTTAAATACCGGCTTGACAGCAGGTGGTTTTTCATGCACCAGCTCACGAATCCCTGTAACGGCTATTGTTAAGAACTTCCCGGCCAAAGATGCTGGCGTGGTTAAAGTAAATCAACCTGTTGATGGTCCTGGTAAAAACAATGCAGAACAGTTAAACATTACGGTGAAGAACTACGGAACAGTTAGCATAGACACGATAC
>JBEPXQ010000072.1:0-7715 GCA_041641835.1 Bacteroidales bacterium | reverse complement strand
TTTATTGACCTGGCTGATCCTTTCAAACGCGATGATGAAGACCTGAAAGAAGTACTGCTACTACTCAGGTCTTTTTCCAAAGAAACTGATGTTATCCTAAGCATGAACGACCGAGAGTCAACCCTGGTGGGGAAGATTCTGGATGTGGAAGAAGAGGATGTTAAGCAACGGGCAGTAGCCATTCATGAAAAGAGCGGAATATCTGCCATTGTGATCCACCCGTTGAAAGGAGCGGCCACTGTCAGTAAGCAATATCCCGATCCGGTTTGGGTGGAAGGCCCCTATACCGATAAGCCAAAGATCACCACCGGTGCCGGGGATAACTTCAACGCCGGTTTTGCTCATGGATGGCTGGCCGGGCTGTCTGCTGAAGACTGTCTGCGCTGTGGCGTTTTCACCTCCGGCTACTATGTCCGCAAGGGTGAATCCCCAACAATTGAAGCCTTGATAGAATTTATGGAGAGCTGGGGGTGAGGCATTGATTTAAGTATATCCGGAATTGATGGACTTTTGAAGACAGGATTCGGTTACACGATCTTCCCGTCGCGCATTTGCAGTTTACGGTCGGCCATATCTGCCAGTTGGTTGTTATGGGTCACGATAATAAAACTTTGGCCAAGTTCATCCCGCAAGTCAAAGAAAATCTGATGCAATTCTTTGGAATTTTCAGAGTCAAGGTTACCCGATGGTTCATCGGCCATAACCACCGCCGGGTCATTAATCAGTGCGCGGGCTACTGCTATGCGCTGCTGTTCTCCTCCTGACAATTCTGATGGCTTATGGTCCCTTCGCTTTTCCAGGTTCATCAGGCGTAGCAATCCTTCTGCCTTTTCCGTAGCTACCTTGCGAGCAGTGCCTGCTATAAAGGCCGGCATGCATATATTTTCCAGGGCTGTAAATTCTGGCAACAGGTGGTGAAACTGAAATACAAAACCAATGTTTTTATTGCGGAAAAGTGCCACCTCCTGCTCGCTCAGCTTTTCCAGTTCCGTATTATTAAAGAATACCTTACCCGAGTCAGCCTTGTCAAGCGTTCCAAGGATGTGCAGCAAAGTAGATTTGCCGGCACCTGAGGCACCTACTATTGAAACAATTTCACTGTTCTTGATTTCCAGGCTCACATCTTTCAGAACGTGCAGTTCGCCATAAGCCTTATTAATATTTTCTGCGCGGATCATGACACAAAGTTAGCATAAAAAGCAATTCCGCTGCCATCAAACCCGCTCCTGCATCTTTCTAACAGTGCTCGTCAGCAGCTTGCGGGGCATAAAACGGCTGCCAAATGCCAGAAATCTATTGGCAAAACCCGGGATGTGAACTGTTTTCTTGTTAAACATGGCTTTTAATCCTGATGTAGCCACTGTTCGCGGCGAAGAGGGAGTCATTCGTTTAAATAATTTCGAATCCGCGAGATTAGCGTTTTCCTTAAACTCAGTTTCCACCGGCCCAGGACACAACACTGTGGCATACACCCCCGTGCCCTTCAGCTCATTGGCAATTGCCTGGGTATATGAAAGTACATATGATTTAGTGGCATAATACACTGCCATCAGCGGGCCTGGCTGGAATGCCGCCGTGGATGCCACGTTCAGGATATACCCATGCCCGCGGTTCACCATTTCTTTGGCAAACATTTTTGACAGGTAGGTCAGCGCATTGATATTCACCCGGATCATAGCATCTTCCTTCTTCCAGCTGGTGTTGGTGAATTCACCGAAATCACCAAAGCCCGCGTTATTGATCAGGATGTCAACCTGAAGCTTTTCATATTTAATCCTGTCGTAGAGTTGGTTCAGCTGCCTGCGGTTCGCCAGGTCAGTAGGATAAACCACCACAGATATTCCCAGTTCCTCCTCCCAGGCTTTCTTCAATTGGTTCAGTTTATCCCTGCTGCGAGCCACCAGGATCAGGTTATATCCCTTTTTAGCCAGCTGGCGTGCAAATTCCTCTCCTATACCTCCGGATGCGCCGGTGATCAGTGCCGTTTCTTTCTTATTATTTTCCATCAGATAATCTGTCAATGGTTTGTTCAATTAACAGCTGAGCTCCCCGTTGGTTTTATCCGCCTGGCAGAATCGCGGTTTTTATCGCGTGGATTTTATTTGGGATGCCCCGATGGCTGGCATGGGACTGCGGCTTCAAGCTTTAACACCCGGGATCAAGCTGCAACTTTTGAATCAATTGACTAATCCAGACCTTTTCCGAATTTGTAGTTTATCCCGAAGATGTATATCGCATAGTTAGTAGCTTCAGGAAGCTCACTTAGCGTGAAGAAGAAATCCAGGCCCAGATCAAAATAAAGGGAAGAAGGGATTGATTCAAAAAGTAAAGTAAACGGAACTTCAAAACCTTTGCTGAAGCCATAATAGGTTAGTGTATTGTGCTCTTTGGGGTAGGGATAAAATTCCGGGAGTAGATAATTGCTTTTATTGAAAGAGATACCCAGGTAATAATTAAGTGCATCCATTTGAAAAAGATCGTAGTGAAGAAATACGCCGGTCAGGTAAAAATGCCTGCCCTTTTCCGAAAAGGTATCTGAAAAAATATTAAAAACCTGCACTCCGAGCCTGAGCCGTTTGCTCAATGTCATAGCAGCATTGGTATTCCAGGTGTATTCATTGTACAGCTTATAACCATCATCATCTTTTTCCGGGATGAACGTGAGTGAAGTACCCACGGTGAAGCTGTTACCAAAATATGAATCCTGCTGCGCAACACTAAACTTTAAAAATGCAGCCGGAAGAAATACCAGAAACAGGATTATTTTTCTTTTCATTTTAATTTAAGGAATTAATCAGAATGTAAAGATAAGAATTAAGAATCAGGAATTAAAAAATCACCACAATAGGCAAGAAAGCATTTGGCAACAGGTAGTAGGCAATCAGCCAATCCCCCGATAGCTATCGGGGCAATCAAAAACGCCAGATTCCCATCGATGATGCTTTGCCGGCAGGCAAAAAAAAAGAGCCTTTCGGCTCTTTTTTTATACATCAATATTCGCGTATTTTGCATTTTTTTCAATGAAGTCCTTTCGTGGCGGAACCTCATCACCCATTAGCATGGAGAATATCCGGTCGGCTTCGCGGCTGTTTTCCACGGTAACCTGACGCAATATCCTGCTTTCGGGGTTCATGGTGGTGTCCCACAACTGTACGTCGTTCATCTCACCAAGACCCTTGTAACGCTGCAGGGAAACATTTCCTGTCCGGCCTTCTTCGCCACCGTTGTATTCCTTCATTATCTCGCGGCGCTCATCCTCCGACCAGGCATAGCGTTCCTGCTTGCCTTTTTTGATCAGGTAGAGCGGGGGAGTAGCGATATACACGTAGCCTTTTTCAATGAGCTCACGCATGTAGCGGAAGAAGAAAGTAAGCACCAGGGTAGCAATGTGGCTTCCGTCCACATCGGCATCCGTCATGATTATGATCTTATGATAGCGCAGCTTTTCGATATTAAGCGCTTTGCTGTCGTCCTCAGTTCCGATGTTCACACCAAAAGCAGTGAAAATATTTTTGATCTCCTCATTTTCGAAGATCTTGTGCTGCATGGCTTTCTCCACGTTGAGAATCTTTCCCCTCAGCGGCAGGATAGCCTGGAAATTACGGTCGCGGCCAGCCTTGGCCGTACCACCCGCTGAGTCACCCTCCACCAGGAATATCTCTGCTTTTTCCGGGTCTCTCACGGAACAATCCGCGAGCTTCCCGGGTAATCCGGTGCTGGAAAGCACATTCTTGCGCTGCACAAGTTCCCTGGCTTTACGCGCCGCGTGGCGGGCTGTGGCAGCCAGTATTACTTTATTCACAATGGTTTTAGCTTCCTTGGGATGCTCTTCCAGGTAAACTCCCAGGGCTTCGCTCACGAGCTGGTCAACTGTTCCCATCACATCCGAGTTACCAAGCTTGGTCTTGGTCTGCCCTTCAAACTGTGGCTCGGCTACTTTAACTGAAACAATAGCGGTTAGCCCTTCACGAAAGTCATCACCGCTGATATCGAATTTCAGCTTGGCCAGCATGCCTGATTTCTCGGCATACGACTTTAGTGTGCGTGTTAGTGCACGGCGGAAACCCGAAAGATGTGTTCCTCCCTCGTGGGTGTTGATATTATTAACGTAGGAGTGAATATTTTCTGCAAAAGAATTGTTGTACTGCATGGAAATTTCCACCGGTACATTATTCTTTTCGCCTTCTATATTGATGGGTGTACTGATAATGGTTTCGCGTGTGGCGTCAAGATATTTAATGAAATCTTCCAGGCCTTTCTCCGAGAAGAATTCCTCTTTTTTCATTTCGCCATTCTCGTCGGTTTCGCGCTCGTCAGCAATCGTGATATGAATTCCTTTGTTCAAAAAGGCCAGCTCACGCAGGCGGTTTGAAAGCATGTCATAGCTGTAGGTAGTAACCGTGAAAATGGAATCATCAGGGGTAAAGGTGATCTTTGTTCCACGCAGGTTAGTTTCACCCATGTCTTTCACTTCATACTGCGGCTTACCGTATTTGTATTCCTGTATGTAATGACGGCCTTTTCTGTAAACCTCAGCTTTGAGATTCACGGAAAGCGCGTTCACGCAGGAAACACCCACACCATGCAAACCACCGGAAACCTTATAGGAGCCTTTATCAAACTTGCCACCGGCATGCAAAACGGTCATTACCACTTCCAGTGCCGATTTATTCATCTTCTCGTGCCTGTCCACCGGTATTCCGCGGCCATTATCCGAGATGCTTACTGAATTATCCGTATGTACAACAACCTCTATCTTGTCGCATTGCCCGGCCATGGCTTCATCAATGGAGTTATCCACCACCTCGTTAACCAGGTGGTGCAATCCTTTGGTTGAAACATCGCCAATATACATGGCAGGGCGCTTACGCACTGCCTCGAGTCCTTCCAGCACCTGAATATTGCTGGCGGAATAGTCTTTTCTTAATTCTTTTAATTCCTCTTCGCTCATAGTCTTCTTTCTGTATCTTTAAAAAGCCATGCAAATATACCAAAATTTCTGGAATTTGAGGTATAAAAACATGGCTTTTATGTATCACGCTAAATTTCGTAATCTCCAGAAATATAAAGTTTTACATTGAATAGGTTAAGCCTGCCATAAACTGGAATCCATAGGTGGGATAGGAGGACCAGCGCTGGTATTTTCCTCCTGCCAGATTGTGAAAGCTCACAAAGCCTGAAAGCAGTTTGTTATAGCGATATTCAGCAGAAATATTAGCATCAATTACAGGGTCTAACGTCACTGTCTGGAATACCCCATCCTTTATCCCAAGTGCTTTTCTTTCTCCGATGAAAAACAATTCTCCGGTAACTATGATCTTTTCCTGCAGATCATATCGTGCTTTCAGGTACCCTTCAATAGCCGGTTTGTTCCATGCTTCTTTCAGCCTGGTGAGCGTGTATTCGGTATATTCCGCGCCAAGCATTATGTCCAGCTTTTCCTGCAGGTGATACTGCAGTTCGGCTTTAATGCGTATGCTTCTGATGCTGTCGTGAACCAGGTTGAAGCGATTTGCCAACTCTGTAGTAGTATCTTTCAAAAAGAAAGGAGCATTTTGAACATTATCAGCTTCAAAATAACCTGCGAAGTCTATGTTTTTGCTGATAGATGCATTCAAGCCTGCATAGAGTATTGATTTATGATAGCGGAACTGCAGTGGTACAAAGCCTTTCAGGAAAGGGTTCTCGCGGGTAAGGCCGTACATATAATCTCCCGAAGTGTTACCGCTTATACCACCTTTAAGCACGAAGATGTTTTTTATCAGCTCCATTTTCAGGTGCACATCAGGATAAAATTTTATCCTGGAAGAAGTGGAATCTGAATCAATGAAAATGTTGACTCCTGCTGTAAGATCGATGTTTTTAAAACTGTTCTCCAGGTAGGGAGTTACACTGTAAATACCTGAATAAACTCCATTCAGGGTGTCCCATTTGTTGTTCAGATAATCAGCTCCGATCTTCAATCCCAGATATTGCTCTTCGGCAGCCTTCAGTAGATTCACCTCCTTATAGATATCGCCGGTAAATTCCAGGTTTAGTTCACTGTTGTCAGCATTGTCCGTGAAGTAATAAAAATCAAGACCAAAGCTGTGGTGGAATTTGTCATCATCATAGGAAGAATAATCGCTGTTGAAGCCAACTGAAGCAGTAATGCGGTTATAGAGCAACCTTATGTCATCTTTACCGATATCGCGGCTGAGGGTGTCGTAAATCTCGGTGGGAATGCCATAGCTATGCACCACATTCCTTTCGTATCCAACCGAAGTTGTTAGGATATGATTTTTGAAGAACCGCTTGTTATATACTTCCGCCAGGTTATCACTAAAACCCGGAAACGGATGGCCATCGAGTTTTCCTGAAGCTGAAAAATGCTTCAGATGAATTCCGAAGGCGTTATCGCGCGAGCGTGTGCTGTTGTAAAAATATTCCAGATAAGGCATAGTGGATGTTCCCATGGCAAGGCGGAGGTGGTTGTTGTAAAGCTTATCCAGCGGATCACCAACCATCCGCGCCGGACGAATGGGATCAAGCTCGAAGGAAACAGGAAGACGTACAGACTGTATTTCGTAATTTACATCCTCTTTTTCTACCTCGATCTTTTCCATATCGGGGTTTTTTCTGATCTTGAAGGCATCGGAAACACGGGGATCAAACTTGCCATACACGATTACACTTTCTTTATAATCACCGTTTTCTTCCTCACTCTGCGGATCATTTTCCGGATCCTGCTCTTGTGCAAAGGCAGGAGACATGAAAAAGATCAGGCTGATGAAAAGACTTGCTATATATCTCATGGTCTTGTATTTTTTTATTCGTTAGGATTTTCAGGTGTTACAGGAACATTCTGGTTCAGCGTGTCGGGTTGCTCCTCTTCATTAAACAATTCCGATTCTTCCTCACCGGAATAATCCAGCTCCATTTCTTCGGGTTGCTGTTTTTTCTGCTCTGCTTCTTCCCTGGCCTTTATGGCATTCAGCTTTTCGCGGGCAGCTTCCACCAGGTTCGGACGCTGGCTTTTGGGATCTACCTTGTAATTATCAATGATGCTCTGCAGGGTGGCCTTGGCCTGTACTTCATTACCGCGCTGGTAATAAATTTCGGCAATCAGGATAAAGCTTTTGCCAATCCAGTAATCATAAGAAGGTACCTGGTTGATGATCTCAAACAATATACTTTCGGATTTCTGCAGGTCTCCTTCGTCATAGGCGATTTCAGCAAGCATATATTTTGCTTCCACTGACATTTCATTCTGAAGATTCTGACTCAGGTAACCGAAAGCCTTTTTGGCCGTGGCTGTGCTGTCAAGCTCCATGGCCGATTGCCCGATGGTCATGTAAGCCTCACTGATCCATTCATCAGAAACCTTGTCAGTATTTCTTAGCCCGCGGGCTGCCGTGATGGCTTCTTTGTATTGACCAAGTTTGAAGTAGCTTCGCATGATCCATTTGCGTGCTTCCAGAATATTGTTCTTGGAATCTGATATACGGGCCAGCTCCTGATAATAATTCAGTGCCGCGTTATAATTTCCATCCTCGTAGTTTATCCGCGCCATTTTCACCACCGCTTTTTCCTTATAAGGAGTCAGTGAGGTGTCGGCTATCAGTTTGTAATGAGGCCTGGCTTCTTCAATATTTCCGCGCCGGTAAAAGCAGTCTGCCAAATAAAAATGTGACTTCAGTGCAAATATGCCTTTGGGATACTTGTTAAGGTACTTC
>JBEPXQ010000071.1:0-7741 GCA_041641835.1 Bacteroidales bacterium | reverse complement strand
AAAGGCAGGGACTGCTTTGAAGTGTATGACTTTATGCCCCGCTACCGCACCGAGGATAACAATTACTTTGCACCACCTGAAATCATCCGCTATTTTAAGGTGATAAGCGGCAAGCCCAAATTCAAAGTAAAATACAAGCCAAAGCTGCAGTATGCCAAATACAACACCAAAACCATTGTTCATAAGGAATACATAAAAAGCTATACCACCAAAGGAACTTACGATTCCCTGTATCTGTACACCAATGTTGATTTTGATCATGTTATTAACTCATCTGAAATAACGCTTGACAAGAATATCTTTTTCATAGTGAGTTATAATCAGAAACTTATTAAACTTGATCACTCCCGTATTGAGCTGGAGCTTGAGCGCACGAAAGTTTACTGGCTTAACTGGGTGAATCGCACGGTGCGTTACAAGGAATATCAGCACTATATAGTTCGCAGCGCACTCGTGTTAAAGCTTCTCACCTATCAGCGAAGCGGAGCTATAATTGCGGCGGTAACTACCTCATTACCTGAAAGCGTGGGCGATGAACGTAACTGGGATTACCGCTTCTGCTGGATACGCGACGCTTCCATGATCATTAAAACCATGATAAACCTGGGACACAAAAACGCTGCTCACAGGTTTATGCAGTTTGTCACTAATCTTTTGACATATAAAGACGAGCGCATCCAGATTATGTATGGCATACGCGGAGAGAAGAAACTCACGGAAAAGAAGCTGGATCACCTGTCGGGCTTTGAAAACTCGCGTCCGGTAAGGATTGGAAATGCCGCTTACCTGCAAAAGCAGAATGATATTTACGGTGTACTGGTAGATGTTATCTATCAGCACTTTCTGGAAAATCATAATACACTTGATGATCGTGAAAGCTTCTGGACCATCGTAAGGAGTATCCTGAAAACTGTGAAAAACAAGTGGGATCAGCCGGATAAAAGTATTTGGGAGATCAGGAGCCAGAGCAAGCATTTCACTTTTTCCAAAGTTCTCAGCTGGGTGGCTTTCGACCGTGGGGTGAAAATTGCTGAAATGCTGGGCCAGGATGCCTACATGAAAGAATATGCAAAAACCCGGGAAAAGATCCGCAAAGACATTTGCAAAAACGGCTGGAATGAAAAAGAACAGGCCTTCACCCAATCCTATGGCAGTGAATATATGGATGCTGCCAACCTGCTTATGGAGCGCTACGGATTTCTGGAGGCAAAAGACCCGCGTTATATATCCACCGTTAAAAAAATTAAAGAAAAATTACTGTATAACGACCTGATGTTCCGCTACAGGAATGAAGATGATTTTGGCGAACCTTCCACTTCTTTCACTATCTGCACCTTCTGGATGATAACCAGTTTATATAAAATTGGTGAAAAGGAAGAAGCCAGGCGCCTGTTCGACAACATACTTAGTAAAACCAATCATCTGGGCTTACTGTCCGAAGATATGGATTTTAAAACCTACAGGCTACTGGGAAACTTCCCGCAGGGATATTCGCACCTGGCCATGATTGAAGCAGCCATAACATTAACGGATGAAAAACTGGATTTCAACCCGAAATTCTGGATGCCTTAATCCAAAACAAAAAAATGGATAGAATTTATGAAAAAGAGAATTCCTGAACTCCTGCTGTTGCTGGGAGGCATTGCTATTGTAATTCTGATATCCTTATCCCATACAGCCGAAGTTGATGAGCAAACGACGGATGTGCAGGAGCAACCACTGCCGGTACGTGATTCTCTTTATGGGATTGTAATAGATTCGCTTGATGTTGAACACCATATAGTGGAGGACAGGCAAAACCTGTCGCAGATACTCAACCGCTATGGCGTTAGCATGCAGACAATAGATATGATCGCCCGCAAATCAGAGAAGGTATTTGATGTACGCAAGATCAGGGCCGGAAACAATTATGCAATTCTGGCCACACCGGACTCATCACAGAAGGTGTTGTATTTCATTTATGAAAAGAATGCCACTGAATACGTGGTTTTCGACCTGCGGGATTCCGTGCATATTCACACTGGCGAAAAGGAAGTAAAAAGGGAGCTGAAGGAAGCTTCAGGAAAAATCAGCAGCAGCCTTTGGATGAGCATGAAAAGCGGAGGTGTGGATCCTTTTCTGGCCATTAAGCTGTCAGAAGTTTATGCCTGGGCCATAGATTTTTATGCCATTGAAAAAGGCGATGAATACAAGGTGATCTACGAGCAGCTCTTTGTTGATGGAGAACCGGTAGGCCTGGGGCGTGTGCAGGCAGCCTTGTTTCAGCATGCCGGAGAGCCATTTTATGCCTTTTATTTTGTACAGGATACAGTGGGTGATTATTTTGATCAGCAAGCCAACAGCCTTCGCCGGACATTTCTGAAAGCACCATTGCAGTTCTCACGCATCAGCAGCCGTTTTTCACATTCCCGTCTTCACCCGGTGCTAAGGATCCGCCGCCCCCATTATGGCGTGGATTACGCCGCGCCCAGAGGCACTCCGGTGGTTGCCATAGGTGACGGGAAAGTCATCAAGGCAAATTATTCCGGAGGTGCAGGACATTATGTTAAGATAAGGCATAACAGCACCTACACCACCGGCTATATGCACCTGTGGAAATATGGCGAGGGAATAAAACCCGGCGTATATGTAAAGCAGGGCGACGTAATCGGTTACGTTGGCTCAACGGGCTTGTCAACCGGACCACACCTTGATTTCAGATTTTTCAGAAACGGATCGCCAATGGATCCGCTGAAAGTAGAATCACCACCTGCCGAACCTGTTGATTCAGCAAACCTGGAGAGATACCAACAACACGTTGAAACCTGGAAAAACAAACTTGACCGTATTGAAATTGTTTCTCCTGAGCAGGTTTCAGCCAAATGATCAAGTGATGGAAAAATATTTCTACAGCCTGAAAAAAACTCCCCTTAGCCTGGTAATAACCGGCACACTAATTATGATCATGGCCGTGGCTGTGGCCAGCCATAACTTTTTGCTGGCTGCTTTTCTGTTTATAATCCCCATTGCCCTTTGGTGGGTTAAGGAAGGTGTTGAGATTGATCCGGAAAAAAGCAGCTTCAGAAAAGTTCTCTACCTGCATAACTTCCGTATTGGGAAGTGGTTTTCGCTGGAAGGAATTCGTTATGCTTCAGCCATGCCGGTGCGGAATTCAGAAAAATGGAGTGTAAACCTTCATTTTTCTGAAACCAAATATTACCGGCTTTTTAAGGCAGATAAAGCCAATTGTGAGGCCGAGGCCAGGAAAATCAATCAAATTTTGAAACAGAAAGCTGTGCCGGAAAAAGCCGGGGAATAATCAGCTTGTTTTCTGCAATACAGTATCAATCCTGCTTATCACTTCTTCCTTACCTAAGATCTCCATCATTTCCATCAGGTCGGGCCCGGCAGCTTTACCCACCAGGCTTATTCTGAGAGGAACCATCACTTTGCCAAATCCCACTTCTTTTTTGCTGATGTAATCGTGGGTTACTTCTTTCAGATTTTCTACAGAAAAAACATCGGTCTCAGCCAATACTTCGCGTAATCCCGAAAGGAGTTCCGGGGTATCCTGCTTCCATTTTTTCTTCATGGTTTTCTGATCGTAATCTTGCGGTGCCTCAAACAAAAACCAGGATTGATCCCACAATTCATGAGTAAAGTTTGCACGTTCCTTTACCATGCTCACGATCCGCCCGGCCATCTGAGCATCCGCGGAATGCCCGTGCTTTTGCAGTATATTAATGTATTCTGAAGCCAGTTCAGCATTATCCTTCATTTGAAGGTACTGATGATTAAACCATCTGGCTTTTTCGGGGTCAAAGCGCGCTCCGCCTTTCTGCACCTTATCCAGGCGAAAAGCCTCAATCAGTTCCTGCATGCCGAACAACTCCTGCTCAGTTCCAGGATTCCAGCCCAACAATGCCATTATATTGATGAATGCTTCCGGCAGATACCCGTCTTCACGGTATCCTCTTGAAACCTGCCCGCTTTCAGGATCCTGCCATTGGGTTGGAAAAACAGGAAAGCCCATGCGGTCGCCGTCGCGTTTGCTTAGCTTGCCTTTTCCTTCGGGCTTGAGCAGCAGAGGCAGATGAGCGAATTCGGGAGTATCCCACTCAAACGCCTCATAAAGCAGGTAGTGCAGTGGCAGGGAAGGGAGCCACTCCTCTCCCCTGATCACATGTGTGATTTCCATCAGGTGATCATCCACAATATTCGCGAGATGGTAAGTAGGCATGCCATCGGTTTTCATGAGTACCTTATCATCCAGGGTGGAAGTGTTAACCCTTATCTCTCCCCTGATAATATCTTTAGCAATTACCTCCTTATTTTCCGGCATTTTAAACCGGACTACAGAGGGAGCTCCTTCAGCTTTCAGCCTCTCAACTTCTTCTGCAGGCAGTGTAAGTGAATTCTTCATATTAACACGGGTAGCGGCATCATACTGAGGAGTATTAATCCCTTTTTCCTTCATGGCCGCGCGCATGCCTTCCAGCTCTTCAGGAGTATCAAAGGCATAGTATGCTTTCCCTGCAGCCACCAGCTTCTCAACATATTCCAGGTAGATATCTTTCCTGTCCGATTGCCGGTAAGGGCCGTAGTTCCCTCCCTGATGAATTCCCTCATCAAATTTAATTCCGCACCAGGTGAGTGCATCAATGATATAGTCTTCTGCACCTTCCACAAAGCGGTTCCTGTCAGTATCCTCTATTCGGAGTATCATTGACCCGCGATGCTTTTTTGCAAATAGATAATTATAAAGTGCGGTGCGCACGCCACCTATATGAAGCGGTCCTGTGGGGCTGGGGGCAAATCTTACTCTTACCTGTTCTTTTGTCATAATTAAGCTGATTTAGCCTGCAAAGTTAACAATTATCATTTTCTGCTTTTCTATGAACCTGTTTAATTGTTTTATCTTCGCAAAAAACAAAATATGCCACATATTGAAGTCATTCAACCTGAACAGGCAACTGGCGAACTGAAGAAGATATATGAAGACCTGATGATTAAGAGAGGGAAGCTTGCTGAAGTGCACAAAATACAAAGCCTGAACCCGGAGAGCATAGTGAAACATATGGATCTTTATATGACGATTATGTTCGGTAAATCACCGTTGAAACGCCTATACAGGGAGATGATGGCAGTGGTTGTGTCGGTTACCAACAGCTGTACTTATTGCCGGCAGCATCATTTAGAGGCTGTAATGCATTATATGAAAGACAGGAAGAAGGCGTTGATCTTCGCTCAGGATTTCAGGCAGGCCGAACTTCAGGAAAAAGAAAGGGTTTTGTGTGAATATGCCGAGAAGCTCACAAAGAACCCCTCAGCTGCAGCCGAAGAGGATTACACAGCTCCGCTTAAAGATAGTGGATGGAGTGAAAGAGCAATACTGGATGCAACATTGGTGATATCCTATTTTAACTTTGTTAACCGGATTGTTATGGCGCTTAGTGTTGAGGCTGAAAGGGATACGGGCGGTTATCATTACTAATTATTTTAATTGACTGGTTTTTATATTTTTGTTCATATTTTTAAAAAACCTTAACACGCCAAAGGATTTGTCAGACAACCATTAATAAAAAACTGTATCATAATAAGAAATCGGGTTTGAAACAGTCGGAGGAAAATATTATAAGAGGTTGCCGTAAAGGTAAGGCAAAAGCTCAAAAGGAGCTTTACGACCTTTACGCATCTGCTATGTTAGGAATTTGCCTCCGGTATGTGAAAAACAAGGCCGAAGCTGAAGATGTGTTGCAGGATGGTTTTGTGAAAGTATTTAAAAGCATCGGGTCTTATAGTGGTGACGGATCACTATCCGGTTGGATTTACCGAATAATGGTAAACACAGCATTAAATTATTTACGCAGCAAAAAAAAGATACAGTTTGTGGAGTATAACGGAAACATTCAGGATTCAGGTGAAGATGTGTATGCTGAACCGGTGTTTTCGCGCCAGCAATTTATGGATGCAATCCAATCGCTGCCTGACGGGTATCGCACCGTGTTTAACCTTTATGTTCTGGAGGGCTACAAGCACCGTGAGATAGCAGAGATACTGGATGTTTCGGTCAATACTTCAAAAACACAATTGGCGAAAGCCAGGGAAATGCTTAGGAAAAAACTAACCGCCATACAAAGAAAGGAAAACGATGGCTGACAAACAGAAACATATAGACGAGCTTGCCAGGGAGCTTATGCAGCCCTATCAGGAGGAAACTCCTTCCGGGCAGGTGTGGGCCGGGATCAGACGGAGGATGTTTTTACATAACCTGCTCCGCAACTTCTGGTTCTGGTCATCTGCCACTGCTATACTCATACTGGCAACATTTTTTATTATGAACGGCCAGGGAGGTGGAATTGCTTCCACTGGTAAAGCACATTACAGCCCGAGAACCGGAAACACTACACTGGCTGAGCTGCCCACAACTGTGGACAACAGCAGAATGAACCCCTCAATAACAGAGGGACAAACAACCTCTTATGAAAGGGAATCTCATGACTTTAAAGCTAAAAGTAACTACCGCAAAGGACGTTCATCAGAAGAGACAGGATTGAGCAAAGGTTATAAGCAGAATATAACAGCTGCTGAAGCCACTAAATCACAAGCAACTAAACAAACTCAGGCTGCTAACAACAGCAATAATGATAATGCTAATAATGCTCCTGCTGCAAAAGCTGAAGCAGATGCTAAAGATAATCAGCCGGAAAAACATGCTGAAGAAGCCAAAAAGCAACATGACCCGGCAGGAAAAAACGAAAGCAATACTAAAACCCATCAGCAAAATGAAGACGCACAGACTAATAAAACCACTGAAAAGAAAAATGATACCAATACCCGGCAAATAGAAACAGGTAAAAGTCTGGTAGAAAAACAGACAGATTCAGGATCAACAGAGCAGAATAGTGAGATAAATGATGATGCTGATACTAAAGAAAGTACAGATATATCGGAAACAACAAAAATGGAAGAAACAGCATTATCATTTGCAATGCCTGTTTCCGTCAGCTCAGAACTTTTCATCTCCTATTACAATTCAGGATATATATTGGATGCCATTGGTGATACTGATCCTTCACTGGCAGAATTCAAAAAAGAATCGGAAACACCCGAATGGCAGGTAAGTGCGGGTTTGGGTATGCGCTTTGAATACAGCTTGTTCTTCCTTCAGGCTGAAGCCAATTACCGCTCATATAAAATAAACGCCAGCTATAACTGGAACAAGATAACCACCAATAGTTATGACGTGTGGGATATCGACACCCTGTATAATATGTTTACTGATACAGTAAATGCATTTTACGATTCCATAAATAACAAGTGGCATTATCACATTGACAGCGTTGAGCTTAAATCCTTTGACTCCACGAAGCATCTGGTGACCGATACCAGCATTAAGCACCGACAGGTGCGTACATTCCAGGACCTGAGGTACTGGGAGTTCCCGCTTTTGATTGGCCACAGCTGGAATACCGGCAGATGGGATTTTGAAGCCTCCACGGGAATAGCCGTAGGCTTTTTCACCGGAAGCTCCGGCAAGGTTTTCACCAATAATGAAAATTATCTGATAGAATACGACAGGGAACAGCTTCCCTTCAGGGATGTCAATCTTATCTGGCTTGGACGTGCAGGGGCTGCATATCGCCTCAACGACCACTGGAGCATCCTGGGAAGAGCAGATATGCGCTATGGATTAAACAGTATTTACCGCGATAATTATAAATATTCGCGTAAAATAAAATCATTGGGGTTCAGCTTTGGA
>JBEPXQ010000070.1:0-7800 GCA_041641835.1 Bacteroidales bacterium | reverse complement strand
TGATGATGGTAATGTATCCACCGTTAAAAATCCAACACATACCTTTACTATTCCGGGAACTTATGATGTGGAGCTGCTGGTTTATGATTCCTGTAGCGTGGACACCATGACAAGAACCATTTCAGTTTCTACTCCTCCTTTTGCTGATTATATCATGAACAAGGATACCATTTGCCCGGGTGAACAAATCTCTTTTACAAACCTTTCAGTGAACCCGGTAAGTATCACATGGGATTTTGACGACGGAACCACATCAGGAATTACTCACCCCACGCATACCTTTAGCAGCAGTGGTGTGTATCAGGTGAAAATGCTAATGAAGGAACAGGGAACATACTGCAAAGACTCTGTAGTAAAAACAATACATGTTAGGCCCGGACCTGACGCGGGCTTTGCCAGCTCGGCCTTATCCGGCTGTATGCCATTGCATGTGAACCTGCTCGACACCAGTTCCGGAGCCAAATATTACAGCTATCTGTTTGACAATGGAAATTCATCTGCACAACCCTCACCTGCTGTAACCTACACGCAACAGGGCACCTATACTATCTGGCAGAAGGTTGAAAATGATTATGGTTGCCGTGATTCTTCACAGATACAGGTAATCGTGCATCCAAAACCCTCAAGTAATTTCACACTGCCTAAAACGCTGGCATGTGATACTCCGGCCATGGTGCAGATCAATAATCAGTCAGTTGGTGCGGTGGATTATCAGTGGAATTTTGGCAACGGGCAGACATCAGTACTGCAACATCCGCAGGTTACGTATAATGCCCCCGGAACGTATAATATAAGGCTGATATCCTCCAATATGTATCAGTGCAAAGATACCAGTACTGCTGCCTTTACTGTGTCGCAGCCAGTGAATCCGGATTTCAATATCAGTCCTTCAAAGGGATGTGAGCCACTTGATGTTCATTTCACCAATAACACCAGCAATAAATCCTCCACTTACCTGTGGAATTTTGGTGATTCCTATACTTCATCTGCAGATAATCCGGTGCACACTTATGATAATTCAGGTACTTATTCTGTACGTTTGATCGCTACCAACTCCGATGGATGCTCTGATACATTGAAATACAAAGACACCATAGATGTATTTGCCAAACCGGCTGTTGATTTCGACTATGAAATATCACAAGACCCACGACCGAATACCGGCAAGGTAGCTTTCAACAGCTACACATCTCCGGTAGTTTCCTGGCTGTGGAATTTTGATGACGGCACTACCGACACACTGGCTAATCCGGTTCACTCATTCCCTCAGTTGGGTGTGTATAATGTTATGTTGTCAGTAACAAATGCCAACGGATGCAGCAATAATGTGACAAAAACCGTGCGCGTGGATGCTGTTAAGGGCCTATTTATCCCCAATGCGCTGGCACCTCAGAACATGATTGAAGGAGTGAGCAAATTCAAGCCAAAAGGAAAAGGAATTAAGGATTACTGGATTGCTGTTTATGATAAATGGGGAAATGAGGTGTGGGAATCCACGCAGCTTGACAATGGAGCCCCTGCAGAAGCCTGGGATGGAACCTACCAGGGAAATCCCCTGCCTGCAGGTGTATATGTGTGGAAAGCAAGAGCCATATTTAAAGACGGATCAGTGTGGAAAGGGATGAAAGGCGAAGGTGGAAAGTACCATCCACACGGACACGTTACTTTGATAAGATAGATTAAACAATGATCAATAAAAAAGCCTGAATTATTGCATGTTGATCAGAGACAGGAGTAGAGAGCCTTTAATTTCCGGATCTTTTGCTCCTGCTTTCTTTTTTGCTTTTTAATATTCAGCTCGCGCAGATGCTGTGCCATCAGGCTGTCCGCATCAAAATACTGCAGGCTCAGATCCAGGCGCTCATGAATTTTAAGATAATGCTCATCAACATTTTTCACCAGGCAGTTATGCAGCTCAGCATCCTCACTGTCGAAGTATTTATTAATAAGTAGTGATTTAATGGTATCAAAGTCACTGTTATGCTCGCCCGGAAAATGATAAATGTACATAAAAAGCCTGTCCTTGTAGAAATGATATTCCTGCCGGGTTTTATAACCCACTACTTTCGATTTGTAGAAGAGAATTTTCAGATCCGTGGTACCTTCGGGCTTAACAACCGCCAGGGGCTTACCCAAGCTGTTCTTAATATCCCGCAGCTCATCACCAAGACATATACCCTGAGTTTCACCAATCTTTTGCCGGGAAAAATACACCGGCAAATGTGTATCATTTATTAATGATTCGTAGGCCATCATGTTCCGGTATCTGCTCTCCAATACGCGTTGGTAATAAGAGGTAATGTTCTTACTCCTCCTCATAGATATTTTTTTTAGGTTTTAATAACAGTAACTTTACGCAAGGACAAAAATAAGAATCCCTGTAACACTACCAAAACATTTTTCCAAAGAATAGAATAATATGTCCCAGTAAGGGAAAATTACTTCGGCAAAATGCCGGTTTTCCTTTACCTGAAAAGGATTACAATACACTTAATTATCAGATAAATTCACCAATAAGAAACCACAACAGGTTGGAATAAACATGCAATCAACAGCCTTCGGAAAACTTAATTCGATAAGAAAATATCAAAGATTTTCAACAAGCTCCTGCTTGCTTTTGTCTCGCCAGGCACGCTTATATTCCCCTTTCATGTATTCCATTTCCCTGACAAATCCAAGAAATTCCGACTTCATGTCGAGATAATGAAGGGTCAGCTCCATGTTTTCTTCAGTAAAAATACAGGCTCCAGAAGTATCTATAATGCCGTGTCCGGCAGGTAGTTCGATTTTTCCCAGGTACTTACTGTGCAATAATACTAGGATAGCCTCCTTGTCATCATCATTTATTTCATAGAAAGTAATGCAGGAATAGAATAGCAGGCCCTTAAAGAAATGCAGTTCTCTGCGGACCTTATACCGGCTTATCCTGGTTTTGAAATAGAGTATCCGTATATTGCAGGAAAAGCGCAGCTGTTTTTCATATAATTTGTGCTTATTGATTATTGCTTTCCTGACCCTTTTAATCCCTTCGCCCATACTAATATCGCGAGCTGCACTTATGCTAACATCAGTATATTGACAGTCCGTATCATCTGCCTGTGAGATGAGTTGTGAATAAGCTGATATATCATCATATCTTTCAAGAGCCACCTCGTAATAATAATCACTTCCGGAGGCATATTTCCCGGATATCTTTTTTCCAAACCTGCTTAAATGCGCTATCAATGATTTCATGGGCTTTCTACAGGCAAAGGTATTGAAAGATCAGACATAAAATCATAGAAGGTTATATTATATTGAGCATTCAGAGTTAATAAAAAGGAAATCAGAAAACACGGCAAAAAAAAGAGGCTACCCGTCATTCGACGGATAACCTCAGCTTTACCTAATTTACTTTAACTACCCCCTGAAAAGTAATAGGTAAACCCTTAAAAGAAGTCATTATAACATTTCCTGGCGCTGGCAGCCCGGCTTCTAAGCGAGGGCCTGCGATTAGGAAACAGTGAAAAGTCTTCAAAAGAAAGACTGATGGTGACTTCATGTGAACCTGCAGTAGCAGTAGCCAGTTTTGAAACTGTAATATCATAGCTGTATCCTATGTTCAGATACACATTGCGATCAAGTTTGGTCTTTATACCAAAGAGCAGCATCACGGCATCATAGTTTTCGCTCATCATTTTCACATTTCGGTTTCGCATCCAAACCCCGGCATAAACAGGGTCAATCATGAAATTCAATCCTGCTGAAAATGTTTCAAACATTTCCTGGTTTTCATAGATGAATGCCGGCGACAGTGCAATTTTCCTGTCTTTACGGAAGTCATCCACAAGCGGGATTACTGAGTGTGCATGAGCTACCACTTTCATTGGTTTGCGCGATTCCAGGCCTGTGAAGCTTTCGTTGGGTCTGGTTATGTGTGAGAACGAAACACCCACAACATTGGTTGTGCGTGCCTGACCGTTGGCAAATTCACCGATATTAAACCGGCCTACTATACCTGCTGCAAAGTCAGGATAAATAATGCGCTCGTTATTGGCATTGTGATAAGCTGTGGGATAAATCTCTCCATATAAAGGATCCAGCTGATCGGAGAAAACAAGACCATCTTCATTCAGCCTTTTCTCCACGGCAGCCGCCTGTAATCCCATCTGCAGGTAGAACTTTCGTTTGATCACCGGCATCCGGTAGCTGTACATAGCGCCAACCATGTTTTCGCGCATCTGTCCGCCTCCCGATTCACCGCTGTGAACGAGCAACCCCAGTCCTCCGTTTATATTGGGTTCTGCCACATCCAGGGTGATCATACAATTTCTGAAATCACCGCCAATCTTCGGCCACAGCTTGCGATAAGCCGTGTGGATCTGCATCCCGTCTTCAAGCCCGGCATTGGCCGGATTGTAATAAACCGGATTATTATAGAACTGTGTATAGTTGGCATCCTGGGCAACTAAGCCGGATGTAAGAAGTATAAAGCAGATAACAATTAGTGTACGAAGTTTGCTCATTCCTGTTAATATTTGATGCAAAAATAGAACAACAGGAAATTGATGGCAAACTTTTGTCTAATTATTGGACACTATATTCCAATATTGGGAATTACTTGCTCAGATAGTTCAGAATGTTCTTCTCAACTCTTTTCTCTACATCTTCAGAAAGCTCAGCTTTTTCAAACTTCTTGCCGGTAATTTTTTCATAAAGTTCGATGTATCTTTCCGAAACGCCTTGCACGTACTCATCGGTCATTTCAGGTACTTCCTGGCCTTCTTCGCCCTGGAAGCCGTTTTCGATCAGCCAGCTTCTTACGAATTCCTTGGACAGCTGCTTTTGCTTCTCCCCTTTGTCAAAGCGTTCCTGGTAACCTTCCAGGTAGAAATAGCGGGAGCTGTCGGGTGTATGCACTTCATCAATAAGATAGATCTCATCACCTATTTTACCAAATTCATACTTGGTATCCACCAGGATCAGGCCTTTATCCGCAGCCATTTGAGTGCCGCGCTCGAAGAGCTTGTAAGTATATTCTTCAAGTTTGTTGTAATCTTGCTCAGAAACCAGGCCCTGTTTCAGGATTTCCTCACGGGAAATGTCCTCATCATGCCCGATATCTTCTTTGGTTGTAGGGGTGATGATTGGCTTATCAAATTTCTGGTGTTCACGCATACCATCGGGTAACGGCACACCGCAAAGTTCGCGTTTTCCGGCTTTATACTCGCGCCAGGCGTGGCCGGTAAGGTATCCGCGGATAACCATTTCCACCTTGAAAGGCTCGGCTTTTTTACCAACAGTAACCATCGGGTCGGGAGTGTCGATCTTCCAGTTTTGCACTATATCTTTAGTAGCATCCAGGAAATCGGCAGCTATCATGTTTAACACTTGCCCTTTATAGGGAATTCCGCGTGGCAGCACCACATCAAAAGCTGAAATACGGTCGCTGACAACCATCACCAGCTTACCGTCGTCAATGGAATAAACATCCCTTACTTTGCCCTTGTAGAAGTCGGTTTGACCGGGCAGATCGAAATTTGTTCTGATTAATGCTTTAGACATAATTTTGATTATTTATTTTGATTTTCACTTTTTTCGTAGGCATCAATTATCCTGGTTACCAGCTTATGGCGGATAATATCCTCAGTTCCAAGCATAACAAAATCAATCCCCTTAATCCTGTTCAAATTATCCATAGCATGCTTTAGTCCTGAGCGCTGATTGCGTGGCAGGTCAATCTGGGTAATATCACCGGTAACGAAGAAACGGGAAAACTCTCCCATACGAGTGAGGAACATTTTGAGCTGGCTGACGCTGGCATTCTGGGCCTCATCCAGGATCACCACGGCATGATTGAGTGTTCTCCCGCGCATAAAGGCCAGGGGTGCTATTTCGATAGTTCCGTCTTCCAGGTATGTTAAAAGTTTTTGAGGTGGCAGCATATCCCGTAAAGCATCGTAAAGTGGTTGTAGGTATGGATCCAGTTTATCGCGCAGGTCGCCGGGCAAAAAGCCCAGGTTCTCCCCTGCTTCCACTGCCGGACGGGTAAGGATAATGCGCTTTACCTGACGGTCTTTCAGGGCTCTCACTGCCAATGCTACGGCCGTGTAAGTTTTTCCTGTTCCGGCAGGCCCGATGGCAAATATCAAGTCATTTTTCTCGAAGCTTTCCACCATTTTTTGCTGGTTCACCGTGCGTGCTTTAATCACCTTGCCGTGCCTGCCGTGCACTATAACGTCTTTAGGCTGGTTCAGCTCCACGTCCATGGTTTCGGCATCTGCTTCCAGCATACGCGCGATATCGGGTTTCAGCAGGCGGCCAAATTTTTCGTAATAAAGCATCAACAGGCGCATTTTTTCAGCAAACCTCGCGGTTTCCTCTTCATCGCCCATGGCTTTCACCTTACTGCCGCGGACGGCCAGCTTTAGTTTCGGGAAGTATTTCTTAATAAGTTCCAGGTTGGCATCATTCACTCCAAAAAACTCCACCGGGTTAATGTCTTCCAGTATAATCTCTCGTTCGCCCATGTATTTTGTCCGTTTCGTGCAAAAATAGCAAAAAATAAATTTCATGAGCCCGGCAATAGACAGGTGGCCAGCAGATGGTATATTAGCACCGAAGAGCCAGCGAATTTGGTATTATTGTTTTTCAAATATCCACATTCGGGATCAGAGTACACGTCAAAATAGCAGGTCGTAGATACATTGCTCTATCCATTCCACTATGAGGGTGTGTCACTCTTATTAGCAATCTTCATTATGTGGATCCGTATTTATCAGGAAAGAAATATCAGAACCGCTTAAGCTGCACTGCCGGATTAGTGGAAGTGACGCAGAGGCTGCCGGAGGGTTGCTGCGGCAGGGCGGAGGCGGTTAGCCTGGCCGCGACAGGCTGCAAGGCTTTGTGCTGTGGCAACAGCGACCACAGGAAGCTCGTTGTCCACAGCCTACAAAGCCGCAGCCTGCCGCGGACAGCTAATAGCCGCAGACCGTTAAGCCGCCCTAATAAATATCATGATTGTTTCTATCCAAAGATCTGCAAAATGCCTTTAACTAAATTTGCGTGGGGTATTTGCGCGGCGTTTACTGTTTATTGTTAATTTTGAAGCTTCATAATTGCACCTATGGCCATAGTTACGCTTACAACCGACTGGGGGCAGCAGGATTTCTACTCCGGGGCTGTCAAAGGCAGGCTTTTATCGGCTCTGCCTGAGCTGAGTGTGGTTGACATTACTCACCTGGTGGAACCACATAATATAGCGCAGGCTGCTTTTATTTTGCGCAATGCCTTTCGTGAATTTCCTGATGGAAGCATACATATTGCTTCGGTGAATTCAACGGCTTCTACCAACAATCCTCATGTGGCGGTGCTGCTGGAGGGACATTATTTTATAGGTGCGGATAACGGCCTGCTGAGCCTGATTTCGGATGAAAAGCCGGAAAAGATCATTGAAATTGACATCCCGCAGGAGTCTGAATATTTTGTATTCCCAGGTAGAGACTTGTTTGTTAAGGCTGCTGTGCACCTGGCTAAAGGACAGGCTATGGAGGAGCTGGGTTTTGCCACGGAGAGCCTGAAGGACACGGCCCTGTGGAAGGCTTCAATTGACCATGATCCGGTAACGGGTAATGATAGTATCAGTGGAAAAGTTATTTATGTGGATAATTATGGTAACTGTATTACCAACATTCCGCAAAAGGACTTTAATGCTCTGCGTAAAAACCGCAGTTTTTTCATTCATATGTCGTCCGATTCTTTCAGGCAGTACAGTCTTTTTGAGGCCTATGACGATGTGGACGAGGGCAAGCTGCTGGCGCT
>JBEPXQ010000069.1:0-7834 GCA_041641835.1 Bacteroidales bacterium | reverse complement strand
GTTGTATTCCAGGTGGATCTCGAAAGGGTTATCCCAGAACTTCAGCCCGCGGGCTATTTCCCAATAAGCCATATTCACACCTGTTAGCTCATCGGCTATGCCATAATCCATGTCCACAAAGAAAAATGTGGATCCCCAATTATCGGGTTTAAACATCTCCACTGTGGTGGTGAAATAATTCCGGTTTTCACCCAGGTCATAATGCAGCTGCACATTTTGTGCCTTCAATCCTAATCCTGCAAACAGTGCAGTTAATAGCAATAATCTTTTCATTTTTTCTGTTTTGAACGTGAAAATTAAAGCCGGCAAAGAAAATGCTAAAAATGTAAATAAGCAATCAAATTCTTTAGCTTCTGGAAGTATGTTTGTTACGGAAGTATTAAGATGCAGGTAAATAATTCAGTCTGAGCTTTTGCAGATGCCGGCAATTTCATATCTTTACAAATCCAAACTAAACCAAGACATCATGACAAACAAGATCTCTCCATCATTGGATAATCTTGAGGACTTCTTTCCTGAAGATTTCACCGATGAGCAAAAAGCAAAAGCCCAGACACTATTTCTGAAGAACCTGGCAGCAACAGCACATCATCATTACAAGGGCAAGATCCAGACCCTGCCCAAAGCGCCGGTCCCTGCCTTCAACTGGTTCAATGTATGGTACACTCCTGGCGTCTCACGTGTTTCCACAAGCATACGCGATGATAATAATGTTTCTTTTGAAATGTCAAATCGCGGTAATCTGGTGGCAGTGGTGAGTGATTCCACCCGGGTGCTCGGCGATGGTGATGTTACGCCTCCAGGCGGACTGGGTGTGATGGAGGGAAAAGCTTTTCTGATGAAATATCTTGGAGGGGTTGATGCGGTGGCTCTTTGTGTTGATAGCAAAGATCAGGATGGAAAGCCCGATCCGCAGAAAATTATAGACTTTGTAAAAATGGCTCAGCACAGCTTTGGTGCTGTTAACCTGGAGGATATCAGCCAGCCCAATTGCTACAAGGTACTGGATACGCTTCGTGAGGAATGCGATATTCCGGTGTGGCATGACGATGCCCAGGGCACTGCCTGCGTTACCCTGGCAGGTATTATCAACGCGCTGAAGCTGGTGAAAAAAGATATGGGGAAGGCCAGAATGGTGCTGTTAGGAGCAGGAGCTTCCAATACCACCATTGCCAGGCTTTTGATTGCTGACGGTGCTGATCCGTCAAACCTGGTGCTTTTCGACAGCCATGGCAGCCTGGATACCGATCGTGACGATATAAAATCCGATCCGCGCTTCTATCGCAAATGGGAGCTTTGCGAACAAACAAACCCGGATAAGATAAAAACCATGGATGAAGCAATAGACGGTGCTGATGTGCTCATAGCATTGTCAAAACCAGGCCCGGGAGTAGTTAAGCCTGAATGGGTGGAAAAAATGGCCGAAAAGCCCATTGTCTTTGCCTGCGCTAATCCTGTTCCTGAAATTTATCCCTATGAAGCCAAAAAAGCTGGAGCCTATATTGTAGCTACCGGACGTGGAGATTTCCCCAACCAGGTGAACAACTCCATTGGCTTCCCGGGTATCCTGAAGGGAGCGCTCATGGTTAGAGCCACCGGAATTACGGATAACATGGCCATTACTGCCGCGCATTCTCTGGCTGATTATGCTGAAGCCAGGGGAATTGAACCCGAAAATATAGTGCCCACCATGGATGAAGCATCTGTATTCCCGGAAGAGGCTGCAGATGTTGCTATGCAGGCAATTAAAGACGGGGTGGCCCGCCGTGAACTCAGCCGGGAGGAAGCTTTTGAAATGGCACGCGAAGATATTGAACAGGCCAGAGCAGCTACAAAAATGCTTTCCGACCAGGGATTTATTGAACAGCCACCGCAGCACATTATTGACGATGCTTTTGAAAAAGCTATTAAAGAAGTGCAATAAGCATAGCGGCTGGTACACAATTTTTTCTTTTTTTTGTAAGCATTTTCAGGACATTAATAAGTGCACTGAAAATGCTTATTTTTGTTGCTTTTGCCAATAATTAGCTTATGTATGAACATATTTCAGGAAGGCTGATCGAGAAAAACCCGGCATATGCTGTGATCGACAGCCAGGGTGTGGGTTATTTTCTGAATATTTCCCTTTACACCTATACCGCCTTGAATGAAAAGGAAAAGCAGGGCGAATTTTGCAAGCTCTATACACACCTGGTGGTGAGGGAAGATGCCATGATCCTTTACGGTTTTATTAATGCTACCGAGCGCGTACTGTTCAGGCAGCTGATACAGGTAAACGGGGTGGGAGCCAATACCGCCCGAATGATTTTGTCATCGCTGAGCCCTGATGAGATTTATGAAGCGATACTGAATGAGCAGGTGGCAGTGTTGAAAAGTGTGAAAGGCATAGGAGCAAAGTCGGCACAGCGGATTATTCTTGATCTGAAAGATAAAATCAAAAAAGATACAGAGTCTGTGGACATTTTATCCGGCGGACACAATACCAAAAGGACTGAGGCGTTATCTGCTTTAACCATGCTGGGCTTTCAGGAGAGTGTGGCAGAGCGGGCTTTGGCAAAAGTGCTAAAGTCGCTGCCTGCAGATACATCTGTGGAAAATTTAATAAAAGAAGCATTGAAAACATTGTAGTGCGGAATAGGATTAATAAAAAGCATATTTTTCAGACTTGAGTCAGACAATTAAAAATATATCAGGCCTGGCGGTAGTAGGTTTTTTAGTGTTGTGGGTTAGCCTGAACACATCAGCAGGTGTTGATCACCTGGAGCCAGCCGCTTACAACCCAACCAATTGGGCGCCGCCGGATTCAGCAGACAAGGACACCGTTCCATATCCCCTGCCCAGTGAGAAGTCAGCATATGAATCAGAGCTGGATCATAAGCTGTACCTTCAGGATCCGAAAAATATATCTACTGAAATTCAGTACGACCCGGAAACAAACCGATATTATTTTATTCGTAAAGTGGGTGATATGGAATACCGCATGCCCACCTATATGACCTTTGAGGAGTACCTGGAGTATGATATGGAACGCCGGATGCAGCAGCACTGGGAGGAACGTGTGAGCCAGGAAAGCGGTGGCGAAGCTGACGGCGGACTGTTTGGCCTTGGCATTACTGGCGCTAATACGCCTATTTTTGGAAGTGACCTGATACAGATCAACCCGCAGGGATCCGTGGAGCTTATTTTTGGCGTTACTTCAAGCCGCAGGGAAGACCCTGCCCTGAATGTTAAGCAACAGCGCACCACCAATTTCGATTTCCAGGAAAAAATTCAGATGAACGTGGACGCCAAGGTGGGTGACAAAATCCAGTTTGGTGTGAACTATAATACTGAAGCTACCTTTGATTTTGATAACAAAATGAAGCTGCAGTATGAAGGGGATGAGGATGAGATCATCAAGACCATCGAAGCCGGTGATGTTACCATGCCGCTTCAGGGTACGCTCATCAGGGGAAGCCAGAGCCTTTTCGGGATCAAAACCAAGTTGCAGTTTGGCAAAACCACGGTTACGGCTGTTTTTTCCAAGCAGGAAAGCGAAACATCCAATATCACGGTTTCAGAGGGTGCCGAAACACAGGAATTTTACATAGAAGCGGATGAATACGAAGAAAACAAGCACTTTTTCCTGGCACAGTATTTCCGCGACAATTACGATGAGGCACTGGAAGACCTGCCCGTAGTTAATTCACCCGTAAATATTACCAAGGTGGAGGTGTGGGTAACCAACATCGGACCTGCTACCACTGAAAACAGGAATATTGTAGCTTTCCAGGACCTGGGTGAGGATAACCCGTATAACGATAAGATCAATCCCACATTTAGTGCAGGGAAATATCCTGATAATGTTTCAAACGACATGCTGACATTCCTGCTGGACTCGAACATGCTCAGGAGTATCAATACAGCTTCAAATTATCTTACCAGCCCAGCCATTGATTTTGTGAACGGTGTGGATTTTGAAAAAGTGGAGAATGCACGTAAGCTTAAAACCAATGAATATACGCTAAACCCCAAGCTGGGCTTCATATCGCTGAATTCGCGCCTGAACCCCGACCAGGTGCTGGCAGTAGCCTATCAGTACACAGTTATTGGCAGTGATTCCGTTTACCAGGTGGGTGAGTTTTCCACTGATGGTATTAATCCTCCCAAGGCTTTGATAACAAAGCTTCTGAAGAGTGCTACCCAAAACACGGATATCCCCATGTGGGACCTGATGATGAAAAACGTTTATTCACTGGGCGCCTATCAGGTGAATTCTGAGGATTTCAGATTTAATGTGCTGTATGAGAATCCCGAGACCGGTGTACCTATGGGATACATCACCGAGGGAAATGTGAAAGGCAAGCCACTTATCCGTGCCCTTAATATGGATAATGTGAATGTGAACATGGAACCTTCACCTGACGGTGTTTTTGACTTTATCGACAATGCGGCCACTCAGGGAGGTACCATACAGGCTAATCGCGGGAAAGTTTATTTCCCGGTGGTGGAACCCTTCGGAAGTGCCATACGTGAAGCCATAGGCGATCCGCAGCTGGCGGACAAATACGCCTTTGATTCGCTCTATACCATGACCAAGCACAACGCGCGGCAATATCCCGACAAGAACCGCTTTGTAATGCAGGGGATTTACAAATCAGCTTCGGGGTCTGACATTTCCCTTAACGCCATGAACATCCCGCAGGGCTCAGTGAAAGTTACTGCCGGTGGTGTGCCACTGCAGGAAAATGTTGATTACACCGTGGATTATACGCTGGGTCGTGTGAAGATTATCAATGAAGGTATCCTGAATTCAGGGACCCCCATTAATATTTCACTGGAATCGAATTCCATGTTTAACGTGCAGACAAAGACTCTGATAGGTACTCATATTGATTATATGCTGAGCGACAGGGCCAATGTTGGTGCTACCATCATGAACCTTACCGAGCGCCCGCTCACTCAGAAGGTTAATTATGGTAATGAGCCTATTTCCAATACCATTTGGGGCTTGAACGGAACTTTCCAGGACGAATCACGCTTACTGACCAAGCTTGTTGACAAAATACCGTTTATTGATACTAAGGAACCATCACAGGTTACTTTTGACGGCGAGTTTGCACACCTGATCCCGGGACATGCCCGCGGAATCGGTAAAGTGGGAACCGCTTATATTGATGATTTTGAAGGTAGTGCTTCAGGATTCGACATTAAAAACACCGGGCTTTGGTTTATTGCCAGTACCCCGCAAGGGCAGCCCGTGCTTTTCCCTGAGGCAGATTCTGACTCCATTGCCTACGGATACAATAGAGCCAAGTTTAACTGGTTTGTTGTTGATCCGCTGTTTACCAGGACAAACAATGCCACACCAGGGCATATTGCCAGTAACGCGGACGCGCGCTCCAACCATTATGTGAGGGAAATTCTGGAGCGAGAGGTATTCCCCAACCGCGAAACACCAAACAACCAGCCTACCAATATGGCTGTGCTTAACCTGGCTTTTTATCCTGATGAACGTGGCCCCTACAACTATGATGTGGAAGGCGGAGCACTTTCAGCCGGATTGAATGCAGATGGAACACTTAAGCAACCTGAATCACGATGGGGAGGTATCATGCGACGAATGGACCAAACCGACTTTGAGGCTTCCAACGTAGAATATATTGAATTCTGGATGATGGATCCTTTTATTGATCCTGATGGTGCCGGACCTAAAATGCCGCTGCAGGATGACGGTAATCTGTATTTTAACCTTGGAGATATTTCTGAGGACATACTGAAGGATTCACGGAAGTTTTTTGAGAACGGCCTGCCTACATCCTCTCAGGTTACAGATGTTGACACCACCATGTGGGGACGCGTTCCTACACTGCAGGCGCTGGTGAACTCCTTCGACAATAACCCCACTTCACGGGAATTTCAGGATGTTGGACTGGACGGTCTGGGTGATAATGATGAGCAATCCTTTTACCAGGCCACTTACCTCGATCGTATAGCAAACCTGCATGGAGTAACCTCACAGGCTTATCAGAATGCTACTAATGACCCCTCAGGTGACAACTATCACTATTTTAGAGGCGGTGACTATGATAATATGCAGCTAAGCATACTGGAACGCTACAAGGAATACAACGGAATGGACGGTAACTCACCTACTGCCGACCAGTCTCCGGAGCCATACCCCACCCTGGCTACCACACTGCCAAATGTGGAAGATATCAACCAGGACAATACGCTGAATGAAGCTGAGCGCTATTACCAGTATAAAGTACATCTTGACCCGCAGGAGATGAAAGTGGGACAAAATTATATCACCGACGTCTATAAGGCTAATGTGGAACTTCCCAACAACAAAACATCCCAGGTTACCTGGTACCAGTTTAAAATCCCGGTGAGAGAACCCGATCAGGTGGTTGGAAACATCCAGGACTTTAAGTCTATTCGCTTCATGCGTATGTTCATGAGAGATTTTGATGAAGATGTGCTGCTGCGTTTTGCCACCCTTGAGCTGGTGAGAAGTGAATGGAGAAAGTATAACTATTCGCTGCTTTACCCCGGTGATTACATTCCCAATGATCAGCAAAGCCAGACCTCATTTACTGTTTCGGCTGTAAACATTGAGGAAAACGGGCAGCGTACACCCATCCCTTATGTGTTGCCACCGGAAATTGAGCGGGAAACAAATCTGGGTGCCGTAAGCCTGCACAAGCTCAATGAACAGTCGCTTAGCATGAAGGTACTTGACCTGATTGATGGTGATGCCCGTGCTATCTACAAAACAGCGGATATGGACATGCGCCGCTACAAGAAACTGAAAATGTTTGTTCACGCGGAAAAAGCCAATAATAATGATGTACTTGAAGATGGTGACCTGACAGTGTTCGTGCGTCTTGGTGCCGACTTTACCGAAAACTATTACGAGTATGAGGTTCCGCTGGAAGTAACGCCCTGGAATACCTCCGGGTATAATGAAGAAGCCATCTGGCCTGCTTCCAACGAAATGGAGATCACACTGGACCAGCTGGTGGAGGTGAAGCAAAACAGAAACATTGACATGCGCAGCGGTAGCAGTAATTACAGTTTGAATATACCATACATAGAATATCGCGATGGGCGCAAGATAACTGTGAAAGGAACACCAAACCTGGCAGAGGTAAAAACGATCATGATCGGGGTGAGAAATCCGAAAAAAGCCACCATCACCAGCGATGATGACGGGCTGGATAAAAGTGCCGAGATCTGGGTGAATGAGCTGCGCCTTACGGATTTTGCCAATGAAGGCGGGTGGGCTGCCGTAGCCAGAGTTGCCGCCAACCTGGCCGATCTGGGTAATGTTACTGTAGCCGGTAACATCTCCACACCAGGCTTTGGTAGTATTGAGCAAAACATCACTGAGCGCCAGACAGAGAGAATCTACCAATATGACATTGCAACTAACCTGCAGCTGGGTAAATTTTTCCCCGAGAAAACCGGTATCAGCATTCCCATGCACTTTGATTATTCTGAAGCATTCAGTGACCCGGAATACAACCCGCTGAACCCGGATGTGAAATTTGAAGAAGACCTGGAAACCTACGCCAGTGAAGAGGCACAGGATTCGGTGAAGAAGTTGTCGCAGGACTACACCATGCGCAAAAACATCAACTTTATGAATGTGCGGAAAATGCGTACGGGCGCTTCTACCAAACCCAGGTTATGGGATGTGGAAAACTTTAACGTGTCCTATTCCTACAGCGAGATATATCACCGTGATATTGACATAGAACATGATCTGAAAAAGACTTACAATGGTGCTGTGGGATACAACTTTTCCACCAGCCCGAAAATAGTGAAGCCATTCCAGAAGATGAAGTTG
>JBEPXQ010000068.1:2505-7858 GCA_041641835.1 Bacteroidales bacterium | reverse complement strand
AACTCTGCAAAAACACCTAAATTATTTATGTTTCCCCTTATAATGAAACTTCCTCTCAGAGCCAGGTCCATGCCAAGGTCAAAAGTGTGATACTCGCCTCCTATCCTCTTCAATACTGCAGGTCCCATATTTATAGCAAAATATTTTCCAAATCTGAATTCCGGCAAAAGAGTTATGTATAGATAATCGGAATATACTATTCGGTGTGAAAAACTATATGTAATATTATTAGTGTTATGATCCAGATGGTAGTATTTTTCCTCTGCTACTTTAGTCATCATCTGATATCCAAGTTCGCTCCTCAGATAAAAATTATCGCGTAATGGTATGGAAAAATGTAAACCCAAATTGGGTGCTACCAGTATTTCTTCATTATATTCTCCCAGCGTTTCCTCATCTCCGGTAGCTAAAACCACATTCAGGAGTCCGCTAACGCCTATTTCAGCTTTCTGAGCAGAGGCAGAGAGGCTGATTACAACTAATACGATTAAAAGTAATTGTTTTTTCATGTCTCGGTTTATTTTGATGTAAAAATAATAATACTGTTGACATATTTTGAAATTAAGTTTAATTTTTTTCTTGCATCATATATTACATAAGGCTAATTCAGAAAAAAAGCTTTTTTTTGCACAAGAAAAGAAAGAGAGCGCAGCCGGTTGATGTTGAACATTGGAAGAAATATCAGGGATTTGTTAATCGTTATTATTGATTGGTTTCATAAACCATTCAGCAGGATAGTGCCGCAGGAAACCTTCAGATATGCTGCCACGGGTGGGGGAAATACTGTGCTGGATATTTTCCTGTATTGGTTTGTCTATAATGCCATCCTCCACAAACAGATACTAAACATAGGTTTTGTTGCCGTGAGCCCTCACATTGCAGCTTTTCTTATAGTATTTCCTGTAACCTTTACTTCAGGCTTTCTATTAGCAAAATATATCACTTTTAGCGAATCAGTATTAAGAGGCAGGAAGCAACTATTCCGGTATGCTCTAACGGTTGCCGGTGCTATCTTCCTTAATTACATTTTCCTCAAGCTTTTTGTTGAGCTACTGGAAATGCCGGCGCTACTGGCAAAAATATTCACCACTGTATTTGTAGTTACATACAGCTACCTGCTTCAGCGCTACTTCACTTTTCAAACAGGCAGTTTAAAAAAGCAAGCCTGAATTCCTGATCTGGGAATAAGCTGAAAATTATTATTGCAAATTCCTTGACAATTCACAACCATGGGTCTTAACTTTGTGACATTATCCCAATTTATGTATTTTTTTTGAATGGAAAAACAAAAACAGGAAAACACCGCCGGCAGTAATAGCACGCATGATTACCGGTATTTACTGCATGATGCCTTCTTCAATTATGTACCTGACCCGGTTATGATCCTATCACGCGACGGCTCAATAATTGATGCCAATCAAAAAGCACTTGACATACTGGAGTATAGCGAGAAAGAGATCACATCGCAGAACATCAAGGATATAAGTGTGCACCTGCAGAATCTTTCCGGCAACAAAAAGCCACCTGACCTCCATCTTAAAGCGGGTGAAGAAAAAGTTATTGAAGATAAACTATTGACAAAAAGTGGAAGTGAGGTTGATGTTGAAGCACATATTAAAGCTACTGAACTCAACGGAAAAACATACTCATGGGTGACACTCAGGGATATCTCAAAACAAAAAAATACAGAAGAAGAGCATAAACAGCAACTTGAGGAATCATGTCTGCTTAAAAACTTTGTACAGTCACTTATAGGATTATCAAGCCAGGATGATATTTACGATTTGTTGAACAAAAATTTGCTGGATATTCTTCCCGGCTCCATTATAACCATCAGCACCTATAATCCTGCAGAAGACAGCCTAACCATAAGTAAAGCTGCAGGTTTAAAGCCCATGCACAACGCTATAATGAAACTTATTAAGCGTTCCCCTCTCAATATGCAGTTTCCGCTTCCAAAAGACAATTATGATAAGCTGCTGTCAAACAAATTAAAAAAGATATCCGACAGCATACACGAAATGGCTGAAACTATCCTGTCAGAGTCAACAGCGAGACACATAGAAAAGCTCATAAATTTTGGCTCAGCATATGGTATGGGTATATCGAAAGATGATGAGCTGTATGGCAGCGTGGTTATCTTAATACCAAAAGGAAAAGCCATGCAGAAGAAAGGACTGGTGCAGACCTTGATACACCAGGCTTCTGTGGCCATACAGCGGTCTTATTTCGACAGGGAGCTTAGCAGAAAAAAGGGACTTCAACAGCGCACTGAAAAAATCAGCCACGTGGGCACCTGGGAATATGACCTAAATAATGATAATGTTAGCTGGAGCGATGAGTTGTTCAGGATTTACGGGCTGGAGCCCGGATCAACAGTAATTACCAGCAATATTATCCGCAGCCTTATTCACCCTGAGGATCGCCAAAGAGTGGAAGACGCTTTGCTCCGGTCGCAACTCAAGAGTAATAACTATAATATTGAATTTCGCATCATTACACCTGTGGGCGAAATACGGTATATCTTAAATGTTATAGAAGTCTTGCGTGATGAGCACGGCAACCCTGAGAAACTTTCAGGAATATCAGTTGACCAGAGCCGGCAGAAGGAGTCGGAAATCAAGTTAAAAGAAACCCATCAGAAATATGAGTCTGTAATTAACAATGCTATTGAAGCCATTTTTGTAGTTCAGGATGATTCCTTCAAATTCATAAACCCTACATGCATGAACCTTACCGGTTATACATATCAAGAGTTTAGCTCCTATAAATTCATGGACCTTGTTCATCCTGATGATCGCAGCCTTGTTGTGGAAAGAAACCGCAAACGGCTGGAAGGTGAAAACTTTGCGCCTTATGATCTGAGATTCCGAAAAAAAGACGGTAGTATGGTATGGATCAGCCTTAACGCAACCAGGATCAAATGGGAAGGAAGTGATGCAGTATTATGCTTTGCAACAGATATTTCAGAAAGAAAAAAAGCGGAAAAAGAGCTGGCCAAAAGCCGGCAGGAATTAAACCATTTTTTAAGCGCAGCTGACGATATGGTTTACATACAGGATATTGAAGGCAATGCTATCATGCTAAATAATTATCTGGAAAAACTCGGATACGAAACGCCGCAAGCTAAGTTTAACATGCAAAACTGGATACCGAGGATTCATCCGGATGACAAAGAAAGAGTAACCGATTTTTATAGAAACAAATCAGGCAAGGTGCTGAGGCATCGCAACGAATATCGTGTTATAGATGCCTGGGGTAAATATCATTGGTTCGATGTAAAGATGGTAGCTCAGAAAGACAAGCATGGCAATATTGTTGGTTATTATTGCATTGATCGCGATATTACAGAGCAAAAAAAGAATCAGGAGGAACTTGCCCTGGCAAAAAAACGCGCTGAACTTAACGCCAGAAAAAATCAAAGCCTGGTGGAAGCCATACCAGATATGATGTTTTTGTTTGATGCCGAAGGAAACATCCTGGATTCCCATGCAGGACATGAAAACAGTTACCTGATGCCCAGGGAAGAGTTCCTGAAGCGAAATGTGAATGACGTTTTACCCGGGGAACTGGCTGAACTAACCACGGAAAAAATTAAGCAAGTGCTAAAAACCAATTCCAGCCTGATATATAATTACAGTCTCAAGGAAAATGGCAGGGAATCCATATTTGAAGCCAGGATGGCTTGCGTGGACAAAAACCATGTAATAGCCATAGTAAGAGACGTTACCGAACGAAGCCGTATGATAGCCGAGCTTAAAAAAGCAAAGGCAAAGGCAGAGGAAAGCGACCGCATGAAATCCTCATTTTTGGCTGCCATGTCGCATGAATTGAGAACTCCGCTTAATGCCATAATCGGATTTAGCGAACTTATTAAAAGCAATGAATTTGAGACACGCTCACGTGAGTTCAGCAATATTATCCTTAGCAACGGGAAACATCTGCTGGAACTGATAAATTCAATCCTTAACATATCCTCGCTTGAAGCTGGAGACAAAAAGCTTAAGAAAAAGCCTACCAACATTCCTGAATTTGCAGGCAGTGTGTTCTCTGTTCTTACATCTGAAGTTGTTGCCCGCGGGAAAAGTCATTTAAAAACCGTATTTACGCCTGATGAAGGTGTTGCTAATGATATTATTTACATTGATCAGACAAAACTCAAGCAAATACTGGTAAACCTTATCAGTAATGCTGTTAAGTTCACAAATAATGGCTTTGTGGAATTCGGGTATTACCGTGAAAAATATTCACTGCATTTTTTCGTGAAGGATAGCGGAATAGGAATCAATAAACAGGACCTTGGCCAGATCTTCCAGCAGTTCCATCAATTGGATGGCAACAACAATAATACCACTGATGGAGTAGGTCTGGGACTTGCCATCTCAAAAAAGCTGGCCGAACTTACCGGCGCTCGCATTGATGTCAGCTCAGACCCCGGACAAGGAACAACCTTCAAGCTGGTACTCCCGGGCATTTTTAACAAAACCACTATGATGCAGGAAGATAAAAACCCGGAAACAAATCATCAGAAAGAAAATAAAATAGTATTACCTGAAAAGCAGCTGAATGTTCTGGTTGCAGAGGATGAGGAATCTAACTTCCTTCTGGTTGGCACACTATTGCAAAGCATCAACTGCAAGGTTATCAGGGCTGAAAACGGACAAAAAGCTGTGGATCTTTTCAAAGCCAATCCAATTGATATAGTGCTGATGGACATTAAGATGCCGAAAAAAAACGGTTACGAGGCCACCAGGGAGATAAAAGCTCTGAAAGATGATGTACCGGTGATAGCTGTAACGGCTTATGCCATGCGTGGTGATGAGAAAAAAGCACTGGAGGCTGGCTGCAACGCTTATATCACTAAACCAGTGAATAAAGAGGAGCTTCTTTCTGTTATAAAAAAGATAGACAAACAAAAGTCCGGGTAAGCGGGATTTTATCTTCCTTATATATCTCTTGAGTGCATCTGCAGCGGTATATCAACTATCTTTGCCGTTTGAAATCCCAAACAGCTATGAAGCAAGAAGCACCCCTTATGCCGGACTCCAGGATACTAAAAAACCTGGTGGAAATGAAAATGCCCTTTGGGAAATATAAAGGTTGGCTCCTGTACCGCCTCCCGGAACCCTACCTGGTGTGGTTTAAGCAAAATGGTTTCCCAAAAGGTAAACTGGGAATCCTGCTGGAAACGCTTTATGAAATTAAACTAAACGGACTGGAGCATATACTTTATAAGTTGAAGGATATGGATAACGTCTGAAGTTGAAGGTTCAAGTTTAAGGTTTAAGGTTGAAGGTTGAAGTTTAAGGTTTAAGGTTTAAGGTTTAAGGTTTAAAGTTCTGTAATCGCAGGG
>JBEPXQ010000068.1:2215-2495 GCA_041641835.1 Bacteroidales bacterium | reverse complement strand
TTTGATTGATTGGTTGATTGTCACCACCTCACCACCTCACTATCTCACAAAAACCCTTTCTGCTCGAATGGCAATAGGCCGTGGAAATCCACACCTTCAGGTGTTACCTTTACCTGTATGGGGATTACTTCCACACCATGTTTTACTGCCCGCAGCAAAGCTTCAGCATAAGCCGGATCAATATCAATGGCCGGTGAAAAGCGGTTAACATCCATTCGCTGCACCACATAAAGCATCACGGCACGCATACCGGCTTCATTCACCTTTATCAGGGTTTCCA
>JBEPXQ010000068.1:0-2205 GCA_041641835.1 Bacteroidales bacterium | reverse complement strand
CGCCTGGTAACGGCATCAGGAAACATGGCAGCCTCTCCCACTTTCATGCTCACATTTTTCACCTCCACAAAACATCGCTCCTGCATGTTCTCCGCGTAAATATCGAAGCGGCTGTCGCCAAACTTCACTTCCCTTTTTACATTAAGATATCCTTTCAGCCCGGGCAGACGGCCCTGCCTGATCAATTCATAAGCCAGCAGGTTGGGAATACCGGTATTTATCCCTACCCATCCACCATTGATCCTGATCATTTCCCAGGTAAACCTGGTTTTCCTTTTGGGATCGCTAACCGGTGACAAGAAAACATCAGCGCCTTCCTCAATCGCTGTTTTCATGGAACCTGAATTCGTGCAGTGTGCCACTACAACTTCGCCGGTATCCAGCTCCACATCGGCCAGAAACCTTTTGTATCTCCTGATCAGTTTACCGGGAATTAATGCTTCAGGATACTTCATCTTATCCGTTTAAAGGCATGGCAAAACGCTTTACATCCTGTGCCTCTATTTTTTTATCTGTAAGAATTACCAGCCGCTCAATCACATTTCGTAATTCCCTGATATTTCCTGTCCATTCATTGTTCTTGAGCTCCTGCATTGCAGCCTCTGTGATCTCCTTTGGAGCCCTACCCTGGGCTTTACAGAAATAATCCACAAAATGGTTGGCAAGCAATGGAATATCTTCCTTACGATCCTTAAGATCAGGGACATGAATAATGATCACACTCAATCTGTGGTAAAGGTCCTCACGGAAATTCCCCTTTTTAATCTCTTCCTGAAGATTTTTATTTGAAGCCGCGATCACCCTCACATCCACATCAATATCCTTATCTCCTCCTACCCTGTTAACCTTGTTTTCCTCCAGCGCCCTGAGCACCTTTGCCTGTGCAGCCAGGCTCATATCACCTATTTCATCCAGAAAAAGAGTACCTCCGTTGGCCTGCTCAAAATCACCCTTTCGCTGTTTATGGGCTGAAGTAAAAGAACCTTTCTCATGGCCGAACAACTCACTTTCGATGAGTTCCGAAGGTATGGCAGCACAGTTCACCTCGATGAAAGGTTCGGAAGCACGATTGCTCTTTTCGTGCAGCCAGCGTGCCACCAGCTCTTTCCCGGTTCCGTTTGATCCTCTGATGAGCACCCGTGCATCCGTGGGAGCAACCCGCTCTATCATTTCCTTCACCTCCCTGATGGGTTCAGATTCACCTATCATATCAGTGGTATTGGTAATTTTTCGCTTGAGTTTTTTGGTTTCATTTACCAGGTTTGATTTATCCAGGGCATTGCGTATGGTGATCAGCAGCCTGTTAAGGTCCAGCGGCTTTTCGATAAAATCGTAAGCACCTTTCTTAATGGCATCCACAGCCGTTTCAATGTTTCCGTGTCCTGAAATCATAACCACAGGAGCATCCGTAAGGATATTCAGGCGTTCCAGCACTTCGATGCCGTCCATCTGAGGCATTTTTATATCACATAAAATAGCATCATAGCTGAACTGCCGCACCTGCTCTATACCGGAAGGCCCGTCAGCAGCATCATCCACCTTGTAATTCTCATTCTCAAGTATATCCCGCAATGAATTGCGGATACTCTTCTCATCATCAATTACGAGTATTTTTTTCTTGGCCATTGTTATATCTTTTATTCATTATTTCTATTATAGCTCCCTCTTTCATAGACCTGTAGGAAGTAAATACTTTTTCAGGACGAAATGTATTCCGGTACCAGTTTACCAGCAGAGTGCCCGGCACTATGGTATGCAGGCGGTAATCAGGCAGTCCCTTCATTTTTTCTCTTTCACTGCGTGAAGACTTCAGCAGCAAATCAAAAAGCAGATCAAGGTCTTTCTTGTTGTTTTCAACAATTGCGCGTTGCGGGGGTTCTGCTGAAGCCTGAATTTCCATGCTGATCATATCACTGAAAGTTTCAAAGGAGCCGGAACATCCCACCAAAGGAAGGTTTTGCAAAGATAGCTCCTTCAACTCTGCCAGCTTCTTTTCAGCAAGATCATTAAACTCAGCTATATTTTCATATGATACAGGATCAGCAGGTTTCAGCTCACGAATAAGCCTGTAGGCACCAAGTGGGAATGATTTCCGCCATACCATCCTGTTATTACTGATTTTGATAAATTCAGTACTGCCGCCACCAATATCCATGATCAGAAACTCTTCAGGTTGGCGGGACATACTGCTCATCACTCCTTTAG
>JBEPXQ010000067.1:0-7882 GCA_041641835.1 Bacteroidales bacterium | reverse complement strand
TTTGCCTTTGCCAGGTAAATAATGTTCGGACAAAATCATTATCCTGCTCTTCGGTTTCCGGCCTTTGCTTAACAGTTAAAGGTTTTGGGATTTCCCTGAAATTTTTCTGTGCCCAGAATTTCAGAGAAATGGTGTTATCATTGTTTATTTTTAGATATATATCCTCCAGAATGCCTGTTTGGGAATAAGCGGCATTGGTTTGTGTTTCCTGCGGGTGTGGTGGCGGGCCTGTAGTATTGTTTTTATAGGTGTATTCATTTTTAGATGAAAGATGATAAACATTGCTGTTGATCAGTAGTTTTCCAACTATGATATTGTTTTCGACGGATGTTTGAGTGAGCATGAGACTTGATAGCTTCTGGCCCAGGGAAAAGCTAAGAGAATCTTTCCAATCGGGTTTGTTGTCAAGCAGCACAGCACCACCCAGCCCACCTGAACTGCTGTAAACGGAATTGCCACTGCTGAGGATGGTAAGCCGGTCAATCATACTGGCAGGAATCAGGGAGAAGTCCATTTGACCGAGGGTAGGGGAGTTGATATTAACGCCATTCCACAGCACCTGCGTGTGTGAGGCTCCCGCACCCCGGAATGAGGATGAAGCCATGGCTCCCTGCCCGTAGCTTTTTATAAAAACCGGGCTGTAGGTGGCCAGAGCTTCGGATAGAGGGAGCGGCCTGATTCTTTCCATCGTTAGTGAATCAAATACCTGCCGATTCACTCCCTGCATCTCCTTTATGCGTGCATCATGTATGGATACGCTCTTAAGCAACACGGTATCCTGTGCGTGAGCTGGCAGGCTGGTCATTATCAATAGTATGAATAGTAGGGTGTTTCTCACTGCTGATGCAAATATTTCAAAGGTTCTTTAAAAAAAGCAGCACGGTGATATTGCACCCACAGGAGTTGTCTTCCCTGGCGCAATATCCCTGCTGCCTGGCTGGAAATAAATCGAATATATAAGAATCTCGATTCCATGGTTTAAAAGGTTTATCAACCTGATATTAAACCTTCGGCTTTATAAAGAATTGCTGTGAATAGGATAGGTATGCTCTTATTCCACAAGCCTTTAACCCGAAAGCTATGATTCTGATGGTTCGTGGCAGGTCTTCTGACTTACTCCCTTTGCAATGACCTTCCCATCCGCCGTTGGCGAACAGTGGTAATGATAATTGCAAAGTTTATGGAGAATACAGCAGCGGGTACTGTCCGGGATTCACACCCGGTTCCCTTTTAAGTGCTATCCGGCCGATTGCCAAATAGTACACCATAAACTTGCCGCAAAGGTAAAAGGGATTTTTGAATATGCCTAATTTTTTTTAGAAGGGAGGGCGAGTAGACTGGCAAATTCCACTCAGCAAGATGCACCAACAATATGTAGTCCACCGTCAGGTACTGTAAAATTGTTCTCACCCCCGCTCACTGATCCGGCGGAGCTGATCCATTTTCAGGATGGTGAAGTTGCCGTTCTTTTCATGCACGATTCCGTCGGTTTTAAACTCCTGCAGTACGCGCACCACACTCATTACCGACATTCCGGTAAATTCGGCCAGGTCCTTACGTGAAAGGCTCATCACGAAGGAATTATTCTTATACACCATATCAGCTAAGAACAATAAAGCATCAGCCATTTTGCCGTTTAGCTGTTTCTGGGTAAGGCTCACGATCTTTTCAAAATTGTATTCGGTGCAGGTGTTGATCGTATTAATTACTTCAGCCGCGAAGGCACCATTATTTTCCACGAGCTTCTTAAAAACCGTTTTATCAATAGCGCATACCGTGGAGTCTTCGATGGCGGCAACCGAATAGCTGAATATGTTGCTACCATACAAGCCTGGTAATCCAATAAGATTTCCTTCCGGAAAAATATTCAGGATCAAATTGCTATTATTGTTGATTTCCTTGTATATCTTGGCCAGTCCGGTTTTGAGAAAAAGAATATGTGTTACCATAGACCCCTGTTTGGCTATAGTTTCTCCTTTCTTAAAGTGTAATTGTACCCGGTTGGCCGTGGTAAGCTCAAGCTCAATATCGCTAAGCTTGTGGAAACAGGCAGCTTTACTTCCGCAAAGCATGCAGCTTTTAATCCTGTCAGACTCTTTATTCACATCGAAACATTTCTGTGTACTGCACAAAGGTAATTATATCGGGATATATTCAGGAATAAACACAGATCAATTTTTTTATAGACACGGGTCTGTTCTTTCAACATCCGATTTAAACCATCTTAATGCGCTGCTGAATATCGATTTACTTGTTCATAAAATAACAGTCAGATAGATTTGCAGAATGAAATTAATTCGCAACCGAATGGATAGGGCTACGACCTGCTTTAGGGTGAGCATAATCATGTTCCTAAAGAGGTTAAAAAAATCATTTTCATATGAACATATTACATGACGAGCTCCCCGGCATAAATAACGTCGTGAAACCCGCTGTACGGGGCCGTTGAAATTTAAAATATAAACAGATGAACTTTAAGAACACCATTGTTTTGTTTGCTATCCTGTTTGTCCTGTGGGTTTTATTTAATAATACCACGAACTTGATGGTAATAGGTACAGGAGCCGTTTTGTCAGCAATATTTGCTGTTGTCTTCTGTCGCAGGTGCATGATCTTTAATGAGATTAACCTTAGCCCCAAATCGTTTCTTTATACCTTTATATATCTGATGGTATTTTTAAAGGAACTGATCGTATCCAACCTGGATATGGCTTACAGGGTGTTAAGTCCTTCGCTTCCCATGAATCCTGGAATAGTGAAAGTAAAGACTACACTAAAGTCACCCATGGCAAGGCTGATTCTTGCTGATTCCATCACCCTCACACCTGGCACTTTCACTGTTGATCTGGAGGGAGATTATATCTATATCCACTGGATAGATGTGAAATCAGATGATATAGAGGCGGCAACGAAATCCATAGTTCGCAAATTTGAAAAATATCTGGAGGTAATGTATGGTAAATAGCATTTTGGAAATATCAGCCGCTATAATAATTGTGGCAATGCTACTGGCGGTTATCCGGTTTTTGCTGGGGCCGAAAGCGGCCGATCGCATGGTGGCCTTCGATATCATGACGGTGTCTTCCATTGGGCTTATCGGCCTTATAGCGCTGAACGCAGGAAGAATGATATATCTTGATATAGCGCTGGTTTACGGGTTGTTGAGTTTCATAGGTGTGGTAATAATCGGACGTTATATAGAAAGGGGATTATAAATGGAAGTATTAAAAATAATCGGTGCATTTATCACCCTTGGCGGATCAGTGTTTATCCTGCTGGGAGCAATTGGCCTGATGCGGATGCCGGATATTTATACACGCATACAGGCTGGTACAAAAGCATCCACACTTGGAACCATTCTCACTCTTTTGGGTATGATTCTGGTTTCCCCCGGCTGGTTTGGGAAATTGCTGGTATTGATCATCTTCGTGTTGATCACCAATCCAGTGTCATCCCATGTTCTTGCCAGGGCTGCCCATCATATTGGCATCAGGGTATCGCAAAGAACAGTGGTGGATAAACTGGCGGAAGATCATCCACCGGTTGAAGGAGAACCAAAGGGCAGGGAGGTGGAAAAATGAATATAGTTATTATAGGTATTATCTTATTGAACCTGCTGATACTGATTATGGCCGTGATGGCTGTGTACAGCAAAAAACTGCCTGTGGCCATTATAGCAGCTGGCGTAGTAAGCCTGTTTGCTTCTGTTACTTATCTTATGCTGGCAGCACCCGATGTGGCCATGACGGAAGCATCAATCGGCAGTGCCCTATCCACCATTATTTTCTTTTATGTATTGAGAAAAATCAAACAGAAAAATGTATAAAAACCTATTTGTATTGCTGTTCCTGGTGGGCCTTGGATTTCTTCTGTTTCCACTTGTGCAGGGCTTTCACGGGAATGATGCTCTCAACCCATTAGCAGCACATTATGCCGAAAACGGCCTTGAGGAAGTTGGGGCTGCAAACCTAGTAACTGCTGTGGTAGTTACCTACCGCGGACTGGACACCCTTGGCGAGGTAACTATCCTGTTTCTTACCGCTGCCATTATCGGGTTTTTTCTGAAAAGAAGAAAAGAGGATGAAGCCCCTGAAGAATCAAGAAAAGCAAGCGAATTGCTGAAAACTGCATCAGCCATTATGGTTCCGTTGATTTTCCTTTTTGGCATTTATGTCTTTATCAATGGGCACCTAAGCCCTGGGGGCGGATTCCAGGGAGGCGCCATCGTAGCCTCAGGAGTAGTGCTGATGCTGCTGACTGACCCGATGCGCAAATTCAGCCACAAAATAATTGATATAATAGAGTCAGTTTCGGGCATCGCTTTTATCCTGCTTGGGATATTCGGGCTATTGTTTGCAGCGGGCTTCCTCGACAATAGTTTCCTGCCATTGGGCACCCCTGGCAAGCTGTTCAGTGCAGGTGCCGTTCCGCTCATCTATGTCTTTATCGGGCTTAAAGTAGGCGCTGAGCTTACAAATATCCTGGCAAGTATTCATGAATCAGAAAGGGAGGCAAAATGATGGAATTAATAACACAGGAAAAGATCGTTCTGATCACCGGATTTCTTCTGATTGGAATTGGCTTATGGGCAATTCTCAGCAGGAGTAATATCATCAAGATCATAATAGGGTTTAGCCTTTTTGATACAGGTATCCATATGGTGATGGTGAGCATTGCCTATGTGAAAGGAAATACAGCGCCTATTTTGAATGATGCAGTCGATAAATCTAATGCGGCAGCGCAAATTGTCGATCCGGTGCCTCAGGCTCTGGTGCTTACAGCTATTGTGATCGGGCTGGGTATCACGGCGCTTATGCTGGTGTTCGCACTCAAGATGTATAAGAAAAAAGAAACGCTGGAAATTAATAATTACAAAGAACTGAGATGGTAACGCCAATACATATCATAACAATCGGTCTTGGATCAGCATTTCTTCTGGGCTTGCTGAATCGTGCTAATATCAATACCAAAGGGGTTATTATGCTTGTTTCGCTGGCATTAATGACCTTAATCTCTGGTCAGTGGGCCGTGGCTTTTTTAAGCGGCGGGCAACCTGAACCACATATCTTTACAGCCGGATTTATGCCGCCTTTGTCTATAAATCTTTATATGGGGCAGGATGAAGCTTTCCTCACTTTCTTTTTGAATTTGCTGGGATTTCTCAGCGCCCTTTATTTGTGGGACCGACTAAAAGAAAACGGGAAAGGATCTATGGCTGTGCTGATAATCCTGTTTATGGCATTGAATGTAATCGTACTTACCCGTGATCTTTTCAATCTTTTTGTTTTTCTGGAGGTAAGTGGCATTGCCACAGCCGGGCTTATTATCCTGGATCAGAAGGAAAATGCCATAGTTTCCGGGTTTAAATACATGATGGCTACAGGTATAATAGCGGGAGTTTTGCTGCTGGGCGTAATTTTTACCTATTATTTTAGCTCATCACTGAACCTTGATCAGATCATTTCTTCAAATCCCGGGGCCATAAAAAGTGGCATGGTTGCCGCTTTCCTGATTCTTGCAGCTGTTTTGCTGGAGCTGAAACCATTCCCGGCCAATGGCTGGGCACTGGATGTGTATCAGTCGGCCAATCCAGGTGTGGGCGCAATTATGTCTGCCGGGGTAGCAACCTCCCTGTATTTTGTGATGATCAAAGTGCTGCCCATAGCACCTCAGCAATGGCTGCTTCCGGTAGCAATAGCCGGAATCATTACCTTTTTCCTTTCTAACCTGATGGGAATAAATCAAAAAAATACTCGCCGGATGTTAGGGTATAGCTCTATAGCACAAATCGGACTGTTGCTTTTTGTGCTTGGTGGAATTGGAAGCTCCGGGAATACCAGGTTTATAATCATTACCATTCTGGGGACGCACTTCTTTGCTAAAGCCGGTTTGTTTTGGATCAGCGGTATTGTGAATAAAAGCAGTAACAGCGACTGGTCTGCTATTCGTGAAAAGCCTTTGCTGATTCTATTGTCCGCTGTATTTATACTGGCGCTTATAGGCTTGCCCCCATTTCCTGCCTTTTTTGGAAAATGGGAGCTTATCATGAATCTTGGTGCAGCAAAGCATTACGGCTGGATAGCTATGATCCTAGCTGGTTCATTACTTGAAGGTTATTACCTGCTGAGATGGTTCGGAAATGTGGTGCGGGGAAAACATAAAGAAGGCGCAACTGCTGTGGATGTTCCGCTGCTTAAGATCATTCCGGTGTCAGTGTTCGCTGTGCTGATGTTCCTGGCCTCCTTCTACAGCATTAGGTTTATGGCGCTGGATAAAATCTGGTTCCTTATCCCAATGGCCTTTGTAATCGTGCTGTTCTTCCTTGATCTTCTTCCCGGAAAAATTAAGAATCTGATTTTGATTGCCGGCCTGTCATTTTATACCTGGGAATACGCAACAAACATTCTCGTGCCCCAAAATGATATTCTTCGGATGGTATTCACAGCCATTTTCCTGCTTGGTGGTATTTTGTTTCTGATACCAGGATTTGCATATAAGGGAAAGCGTACAGGAATGTATCCAATGATGGCATTTATGTTTGTAGGCCTCGCCGGCCTGTTAAGAGCCGAAACACTTCTACAGTTTTTCATCGGGTGGGAAATTATGACCATCGGATCCTATATGCTGGTATTACGAGGAAAAAATGGCCGAAAGCCTGCGTTTGGTTTTATCATGTTCAGCCTGTTGGGTGCTTACCTGATAATGACAGGATTTAGTATGGCTGGAGGTGTTACCGGTAGCTTTGAAACGCTTGCCGCGGCAGGTCCATTAGCTATTGCTTTAATAACAGCAGGCTTTCTGATTAAGATTGCTACCATTGGTGTTCATATCTGGCTGCCGGGTTCTTATGCCGAAGCGGATGATGATGTAACACCTATTATTTCCGCTATCCTTATCAAGTCAGGTATTTTTGGACTCATCCTGCTCATAACACATGCCGGGACAAGCCTGCTGAGCCAGTCGGGCTTGTTTTATGCCATTGGCTGGTTAGGTGCTTTAACAGCCATCCTTGGAAATGTAATGGCCGTTTTTCAGGAAGATGTGAAGAAACTGCTGGCCTATTCCAGCGTGGGGGTACTCGGTTATATCCTGTTTTCCTTTGCAATGGTGAGCCATTTAGGCTGGTTATCCGGAATTATGTACAGCCTAGTACATTTCCTTTACAAAGGACTTTTGTTTATTGCTGTTGCCGGTGTTATCTATCGTACCCGCACCAGGAAAATATATGAGATGGGCGGGCTGATCAAAAAGATGCCGCTATCGTTTATAGCTGTTCTTATAGGCATCATTACACTTGCGGGTATGCCGCCGCTTGCAGGATTTGCCGGGAAATGGATGCTGTATAACGCAGTGGTACTTAAAGGTTGGTATATTCAGGGTGCAATGGTTTTCTTTGCCGGCATTATAGCGTTCCTGTATTCCTTTAAGCTGATCCATAATATATTCCTCGGTCCCTTAAAAGATAACCTGCGCCAGATTAAGGAAGCGCCTTTTTGGATTATTATGCCACAGTTGGTATTAATAGCCGTTATCATGTTCCTTTCTGTGGCACCAGCTTATTTCCTTCGGCCAGTGGGAAACTGGCTTGGTAATGTAATTCCTGGTGAAGGATTGATGTGGGAGGGAACCACTGCCGCCACATCACTGGGATACTGGAACCCTACTTCAATCATGATTATAGTGGGAGGAATGTTTGCAGTACTGCTTGGTATGCTGTTGTTATTTAGTCGCAAGGCTCAGAAAGTGGAAATGTTTAATATCGTGTATCAGGCAGAACAACCCGACCGTCCGGAAACCACGCATTATGCCTTTAATATGTTTGCCCATTATAACAAAGCGCTGGGTTTTCTAACCATGCCGCTGGCCCGCAAATTCTGGAGTG
>JBEPXQ010000066.1:0-8015 GCA_041641835.1 Bacteroidales bacterium | reverse complement strand
AATGGGATGCTTTATGGTCGATGGCTGATTTCATCATAGACGGTGACCGCTTTGCCCAAAAGGCAATACGGCTTCATATTTATCACCTGCTGGTAACCGCTTCCCCACACAACAAAGACATTGATACCGGGCTTCCGGCACGCGGGTTGCATGGTGAAGCCTATCGCGGCCATATTTTCTGGGACGAATTGTTTGTGCTGCCGTTCTATAATCTTCACTTTCCTGAAATTGCAAGAGCAGCATTAATGTACCGCTACCGAAGGCTGGATGCCGCACGTGATTATGCAAGAGAAAACGGCTTTAAAGGAGCCATGTATCCCTGGCAAACAGCCAACGACGGATACGAGGAAACCCAGAAAATCCATTACAACCCCGTCTCAGGTGACTGGGACCCGGACCTGAGCAGAAAACAACGGCACGTTTCACTGGCAATTGCCTATAATGTATTGAACTATTGCCGATCAACTAATGACAGGGAATTCATGCATAAATACGGGGCTGAAATGATGTTTGAAATAGCCCGTTTCTGGGCCAGTATAGCGCAAAAGTCTGATGATGACAACCGGTACCATATCAGGAAGGTAATGGGGCCTGATGAGTTTCAGGAAAAATATCCCGGTGCTGAAGAAGGTGGAATTGATGATAATGCTTACACCAATGTCATGACCAGCTGGTTGTTAAATAAGATGATCCATCTGTATAATGACTTTGACAATGAAAAATTAAAAGACATACAGGATAAAACAGGCATAAATGACCAGGAGGTAGAAAAATGGAAGGATATCCGCGATAATCTTTATATCGAGTTTAATGACGACGGAATAATGGCGCAGTTTAAAGGATATTTCGACCTGGAAGAACTCGACTGGGACAAATACAGGAAAAAATACAATAATATCAGGCGAATGGATCGCATCCTTAAGGCAGAGGGTGATTCTCCTGACAAGTACAAGGTTGCCAAACAGGCCGATGCTCTGATGCTGTTTTACACCCTGTCACCTGAACAGGTGAAAAAAGCACTAAACCAAATGGGATATGATGTTGGTGATGAAATTGAATTTCTAAAAAAGAATTATAAATATTACACGAAACGCACCAGCCACGGCTCTACGCTAAGTTATGTGGTGCATGCAGCCATTATTAAGTATATGAAAGATGGCCAGGATGCCAGTAATGTATGCTTTAAGCATGCGCTGGAAAGCGACATCTATGATACACAGGGAGGCACCACTAAGGAAGGCATCCACACTGGCGTGATGGCAGGTACTATTGATATTATTGTGGAAAGCTTCGCTGGAATTGAGCTGTTTAAAGACCATTTCGCACTGAAGCCGTCCTTCCCTGATCACTGGAAGCACGCAGGATTCCGGATACATCACATGAACCGCACTTTTGAATTTGCCTTTTTTAATGATGAATTCAAAGTAGTTTCTCTTTCTGAATATGAGGAACCTTTTTATATCAATTATAATGGCGATAAAAAGGAACTAAAATCGCACGATACGATTACTTTTCAGATGAAGAACCATTAAGAAGCAGCACCAAAAGAAGCCGGTCTCATCCGGCTTCTTTTGGTTATTCATGATATTCCAGGTCAACGGATATTTTGTACATGGTGAAAACACCAATTCCTTTATCATCGCGCAACACCACCGATTCCAGCAGATTATCACTCTCATCAAAACTCCGGCTGATCTTGTAAAGCTGGTTTTCAAAACGGTCATAGACTTCCTGCGTAACAGCATTTCCATGCTCATCATATTCCTGCTTGATCTTTATCCTTTGACCGGGCTTTTCCTCCACGATCTCTGTGGCACGTCCTTCATCATTTCTCACGAAGGCGGCCTTTTCCTGTAGCTGGTCATTCACATAAGTTTTCAGCAGTTTTTCCTTACCGTTTTCATCGTATTCAAGTACTTCCTTTTCTATTTTTTCTTCCTGATGATCGTGTACGATATGCTCGATAATCAACCCGTTTTCATCATACTCATTATGCTCTTCCAGCACCGGCGACTCCAGATTGCCATTTTCAAAACGCCTGAGGCCGGCCAGGTTTCCGTTATCGTAAGTCCGTTCTTCCATCTCTTCGATAGCACCATCCTCATCCCGGCTGGTTGTCCTTATCAGCCTTCCTTGCTCATCATAGTCATAAGTAACTGTATCCTTACTGCCATCCTGGTAGTGCACATATGACCTAACCAGCCGGCCATTCTCATATTTGTAAGAATTATGCTCCGACAGCCCCTCATCCCCAAAATACAATTTTTCATCAACCAGCCGCTTGCCTTCGTATTCGTTTACATATTTCCGGTCAATGCTTCCATCTTCAAGATAAGTGACATCAAGGGTAACATTTCCGTTTTCATCAAATTCCCGGTAGCTTGTTTTGTGTGATGATATTTCCTCAGGAGCTTCACCCTCTCCTTTATACTGGTAATCTGTGCGATACGATATTTCTGTTTTAAGTTCCTTCTTCATAACTATCGATTTTTAGAACCTGCAATTTAAAATATTTTTTTAAGTGCCGCAAATAATGTAATTTTATCAACGCAAACCTAAACTTAAAAATAGTGTTGAATTAATTCAAATTAATCATGAAAAGAAATTTATTGATCGCGATGAGCGCGTTGCTTGCCTTTACATTTGGCTGCAATGACAAAAAACAGGAAAAAATGGAATATCCTGAAACGAAAAAAATGGACACCTCGGATGTGTATTTTGGTACTGAAGTTGCCGATCCTTACCGCTGGCTGGAAGATGATACAACCACAGCAGTAGGGAACTGGGTTAAAAAGCAAAATGAAGTTACCTTTTCATACCTGGAAAAAATCCCATTTCGTGAAGACATTCAAAACCGGCTGAAAGAAGTGTGGAATTATCCAAAATATTCGGCGCCTTCAAAAAAGGATTCGGTTTACTTCTACTTCAAAAATGATGGTCTTCAAAATCAGAGTGTATTATACATGACAGAAGATCCGGAGAAGGAAGGTGAAGTGCTGCTGGACCCAAATACCTTAAGCGAGGACGGCACTGTGGCTTTATCCAGCATGGCATTATCCGACAATGGCAAATATCTGGCCTATGGTATTTCCCGCGGCGGATCCGACTGGAATGAGATTTTTGTTATGAATGTGAAAACCAAAGAAAAACTGGATGACCACCTGGAATGGGTGAAGTTTTCAGGTATTTCATGGAAAGATGACGGTTTTTATTACAGCCGTTATGATGAGCCCAAAGGTTCGGAATTGTCAGCAAAAAATGAATTTCACAAGGTGTATTATCATAAAGTTGGAACCCCGCAGTCGGAAGATAAACTGGTGTTCTGGAATCCACAGAAGCCCAACCGCAACTATGGTGTTGGAACTACAGAAGACGAGCGCTTCCTTATCATGCATGAATCCGCAGCCAGCCAGGGAAATGCTCTTTTCTACAAAGACCTGGAAAAGGAAAATGATAAATTCCAGCAACTTGCTGAAGGATTTGAATACCAGCATGGGGTGGTTGATCATATTGATGGTAAGTTTATTGTGAAAACCAACTACGAAGCTTCAAGATATAGACTTGTACTTATTGACCCGAAAAACCCGGATCCGGAAAACTGGGAAGACCTCATCCCGGAAAAAGAATCAGTGCTACAGATGGCTACCATCGCCGGCAATAAGCTCATCACCGAATACATGGTTGATGCCAACAGCAAAGCATATGTTTACACCCTGGAAGGCGAACTTTTACACGAGATCGAATTGCCCGGCATTGGTTCTATGGGCAGCTTCAGGGGCGACAAGGAAGAAAATGAAGCCTTCTATACGTTCTCATCCTACACTATGCCTCCTACTATTTTCAGGTATGACATTGAAAACAACAAATCTGAGATTTTCCGCAAACCTGAGATCAAATTCAATTCCGATGAATATGAAACCAAACAGGTATTTTATGCCAGTAAGGATGGCACGAAAATCCCGATGTTTATTACACATAAAAAAGGCCTGGAAATGAATGGTGAGAATCCGGTTTACCTCTATGGTTACGGTGGATTCAACATCAGCCTCACACCGGGTTTCCGCACTACCATGATTCCATTCCTGGAAAATGGCGGAGTTTATGCTGTTGCTAACCTGCGCGGTGGCGGTGAATATGGTAAAGAATGGCATGATGCCGGAACCAAGATGAACAAGCAGAATGTTTTTGACGACTTCATCGCAGCAGCTGAATACATGATCGATAAAAAATACACTAAAGCCGGGCGAATTGCCATAGCCGGCGGTTCCAACGGTGGCCTGCTGGTTGGTGCCTGCATGACACAGCGCCCGGAGCTCTTTGGTGTGGCTATGCCTGCTGTTGGTGTTATGGATATGCTTCGCTATCATAAATTCACTATTGGCTGGCACTGGGCCGGCGACTATGGAACCAGCGAAGAATCAAAAGAGATGTTTGAATATCTATACAATTATTCACCCATCCATAACCTGGAAGAAGGTGTGGAATACCCGGCCACACTGGTTACAACTGCTGATCATGATGACCGCGTGGTGCCTGCACACAGCTTCAAGTTTATTGCCACGCTTCAGGACAAACACGAAGGTAACAATCCGGTGCTTATCCGCATTGAAACCAGCGCAGGTCATGGCGCAGGCAAACCCACAGAAAAAATTATAGAAGAAACAGCTGATAAGCTGGCTTTTATATTCTACAATATGGACATTGAGCCAACATTTGAGTAAATGCTTTTTATATAAAGCTCAGAGCCGCTTCCCAAAGGGAGCGGCTTTTTTATTATTTATTTCCTGCAGCGATTTGATTTTTTTAAATTTTTTAATATATTTGAAAGATCTATAATCCAATACCGTTATGAAACAGCTAACCCTCATTTTTTCGATCTTTCTTTCGCTTCAGCTTTCCGGGCAGAATATGCCGGACGACACTGCCAAATGCACCAAAGCAGATCAGCTTTTTTCAGCATACAAATTTGATGAAGCACTGCAGCTTTACCGGCTTTGTTTAGCTGAAGATACACTAAACACGACCATCCTGAAGAAAATTGCTGTTTGTTATTACCGTCTGGGGCAATACCCCAGGGCAGAAGAAGCTTACCTGCAACTGATTGAGCAAAACCCGGAGCATATTAGCGCCAGGAACAATCTTGCTGCCATTTACATTAAGACTGAAAATTTTGAAAAAGCCGGCAGGCAGTATGAAAAACTAATCCGACTGGATTACTACAACAGCTACTATCACAAAAAATATGCTGATATGTGCTTAAAATTGGCAGAAATCCAGCGGGCTCTTACTGAGTATGAGTTAGCATTAATGTACAACCCTGAAGATATTGAAGTGATCACCAACCTGGTAAGGATATACCAGGGGTTGAAGATTTACAGCCAGGTTGATACTCTTCTGAATCTGGGTTTATCCAAAGACCCTGATAACCCCGGATTGGTGCATCAGAAAGCGATGCTGGCTTATAAACTGGGAGATTATTCCGAAGCCATATCAACTCTGGAAAGATATCTGGCTATTGCAGAAGACACCTCTGTATTGCACGCGAAACTGCTGGGAGCATCCTATTATCATAACAATAATTACGTGATGGCTATCAGGATGCTCAACCAGGCTTTGGATGGCTCGACGAAACCGGAACTCATTCATTACTACCTTGGCCTTTCATATAAAGACTACGGCGACAGTGAAAGAAGCATTTATCATCTCAATAAAGCCATTGAAACTGGTATTTCAGATAATATTTCTGATTACTATAAAAATCTGGCAATCGTATATGAAGATGAAGGAAACCGGAAAAATGCCATCGAAGCTTACAAGGCTGCTTATGAAAGCTCCAGGGAGAAAATCCTGCTGTATTACCTTGCCAGAAACAGCGACATTTACTACCGTGATAAAAAGATCGCCTTAAACTACTATAAACAATATCTGGCTGAATATGATACGGCCAATACAGAACTGATGGAATACTCGCGTGATCGCATTTCAATACTCCGGGAAAAGATTCATTTTGAAGAATGAGCCTGGCCCGAAAAGTATGAATAAGCCAAAAGCTAAAATCCGTATTTCACCACCCTGGGTATTATAACATTCAACCTATTGGTATTATTCCGCAGGGTAAAAAACGGTGAAAATCATTATAGAGGCTTTTTCGGATCGGACGCAAGAACAGACTTCTGAAATTTTTTATTTGAAAATTATGGCCCGAAAAAGATCAGTCTTCCGAGAACTGCTTGAGCAGCCTGCGATAGGTGGAGAAGACCCTGGCCCGTGAAACAAAGCCCACGTATTCATCCTTATCCAAGACCACCATATTATAATTACCAGTGCGGGAAAACTTTTCGGTTACGCTTTCCATGTTTTCCGAAGGGGTTATGCTGGTGGATGGCATCATCATCATATCTTTTACCGATACGTTATCGTATAAATCAGATTTAAACATGATGTCGCGGATATCATCCATGCGTATAATGCCATAGAATTTGCCTTCATCATCCACCACCGGGAATATATTGCGTTTTGCAGTTGCAATTACCTTCACCAGATCAGCCAGTTTGCCGTCTATATTTATCGTACTGAAGTCTTTTTCAATCAGCGGCTTAACCGTCATAAGCCTTAGCACGTGCTTATCTTTGTGGTGAGTTAGCAATTCGCCTCTTTTAGCAAGCTGAATAGTATAAACCGAATTGCTTTCAAATATTTTCACAGTGGCGTATGAGATAGCGGCAGTGATCATAAGTGGCACAAAAAGATGGTATCCGCTGGTAATTTCCGCTATAAGGAAGATAGCCGTGAGCGGCCCGTGCAAAACGCCAGCAATCATTCCCCCCATCCCCACCAGGGCAAAGTTGCTAAAGTTGATATCGTAAATGCCCAGATAATTAACCATCACAGCAAATAACAGGCCCAGGTTGGCACCCATAAACAGTGTAGGGGCAAAAATTCCACCCACTCCGCCAATGCCAAAAGTAAGAGAGGTAGCCACCACTTTCAGTAAAACCACCACCAGCAAAAGAAGGATCACAGCTACAATGTTATTGCGATAATCATAAAAAATACTGTTGTTGAACAGGTAGCTGAAGTCTCCTTTCAGGCAGGCATTAATGGCTTCATAGCCTTCCCCGTAAAGCGAGGGCACAAGAAAAATCAGCAGGCCAAGTGCAATTCCTCCCACAACCAGCTTTTTATAGATATTTGAATATCGCTCGAAAATCTTACCTATTTTAATGTACACTTCAGTAAAATAGACTGATGCAAACCCGGCGAAGATTCCCAGCAGTATATAAAAAGGTATATCAGAAAATGTAAATGTTTCCTGCAGTTCAAAATGGTAGATCACATACTGTCCCAGGAAAAAATATGAAGTAAGTGCTGCTGTAGCAGATGCCATTATCAGCGGCACCAGGCGCCGCATGGTAAGGTCGAGCATGATCACTTCCATACTGAAGACTACCGCGGCAATTGGGGATTTAAAGATTGCAGCCATGGCTCCAGCGGTTGCACAGGCAATAAGCAGCAAGCGGTCCTTATATTCCACATGGGCCAGTCCTGCTATGTTTGATCCGTAGGCTGCTCCCGTGGCCACTGTTGGCCCCTCAAGTCCTACTGAGCCCCCAAACCCTACAGTGAGTGCACTGGTTACTACTGAAGAGTACATATTATGCCGTGGTATCCTGCCTTTATTGGTAGCGATGGCAGCCAACACACTGGGTATCCCATGGCCAACGCGTTGTTTGACTACATAATTGATGAAAAGCACCGCAAGCAAAACACCTATGGCTGGATAGGCAAAATACAGGTAGTTAGCGTATTCTTTGTCAAAATAATGGGTTAGCCCGGCCTGTATCACATGCACCGAATTTTTGATCAGAACAGCAGCCAGACCGGCAAATAAACCTACAAGAACACTCAGTATCAATATGAAATTATAATTGGAGATGTGTCTTACTCTCCAAATCAGGATTTTTCGCAGCAACGAGGCCTTCTTCATTTTACAGGGAAATTTTGACCCGCAAAGG
>JBEPXQ010000065.1:0-8038 GCA_041641835.1 Bacteroidales bacterium | reverse complement strand
CGTGTGCTCTTCCGATCTCCTTTCAATGCCAAAAAACCAAAAATCTATGATTTTATAGTTTTTTGAGCATCCACGACCGTAGGTCGGGATCTTTCAGGCCCGTCAGGAACGGCAGAATGGTAGCAGGAAGATTAGTCTTTCACACATCTTACTGAAAACCCACGTTCACGGCCAGCGCTGATACGGTAAACTCGGGTAAAATTGTAGCTCAAATAACGACCCCAGGCATACATAGCCGTATCAGAAGTGGAAGACCACCACATGGCTTCAGTTTTCTGGTTTACAAACGTTCCATAGCGATGCCGGTAACCACCGGGAAGAGCATCAAAACCGCTCAGCCCGGTTTCTGCTGATTGCGTGAGAACATGCTCTGTCCATAATGTATCAGTAGCCAGGTTGCACCCCTGGAAAGATCCCCGCCAGCCTGTTGCGTCAGCTTCCACTGCAGTCATCCCCAGGTGCATTTCCAGTTGTTTCCACTCTTGGTCAGACGGCAGATGCCAGCCCTGCGGGCAAACGCCCTGTATATTGCCGGTACTGCTCGTGTCTTCAGCCACTGCGGCGGGCCAGTTGTACAAGGCACCATAGGTTTTATAACTGTTTACCTGAAAATAGCTGTGTACTTTGGCTTCTGCCGTATCATAACCCATGTAGTTATAAACATAATAAAAAGGTACGATGGCCGAACCATAACCCGGACGTTTTACATCCGGCAGGTACTTGAGGTTCTCGGCCATCCACCACTGGTTTCCGATCTTCACGGTACGGTATTCATTCCCGTCGCGCGGATCAGTAAACAGGCCGGTTTGCATAACGTCTGTTGTGTCATCGGGATCTTCATCTTCCTCCTTTTCACAGGCCGACATCATACATACCGCCATGATAATAATAACGAAAATGATCCCAACTGGTATATTAATATTTTTTTTTATCATATTTCTTGGTTTATCGTTGGATAATGAATTTGCCACTTTCCACCTGCTTCCCGGCTATGCTAAACATGTAGAAATATATCCCCTGGTTAAGATCTTGGGTGTTAAAACTTATTGTGCCACTCCTGTTATGGACTTCTGCTTCTTTCAATGGCTGTCCCTCTGCTGAATAAACAGTAAGTTTTACACCCTTTGTTCCCGGGGGTAATTCATAGCTGAATGACACCTGACCATGCGCAGGATTTGGAAAGGCCGGAGAAAACACTAAAGACTGCGTAGTCCTTTTAACTTCTGCCAAATCTGCCTTGTAACTTACAATAACTTCAAAATCATCTGTCGTATCATTTTCCAGGTAAAAAGTAAATTTAACATCAGTAGGCAAAGTAGTACCCGTAATGTACATCCTTCCTTCAAATGCTCCACATGTAGTATAAGCCGGAATTGTTACCGGTACAGGAGAAACCAGGACAGTATCAGGGTACTCATACTCCTCCCAAAAAAAGGTATGTGTTACGTAAGGCCGGTGAATCAGCACCTCCTTTTTTACCATTACATCAATATCTTTTTCGGAAATATTGATAACATTAAGCCGGACAGGAACATAGGGAAGTGAAAACCACCCCTGTACATAAACAGTTTGTCCTTCTAGTACAGGCCCTACATATTCATGTGACATTGCCAGACTCTGAGGTTTTAACTGAACCATGAACAACATAAAAAAACACATTATAATTAATTTTCGCATATAGATGTCCTCTATTTTAATCCTTAATACACCTTACTGATAACCCTGCTGCTTTTTTTTGACTATATTTATTAAGACGATCGTCATAAACCATTATATAATATTCCCACGCTTTATCATCTTTTTCAGTTGAACTCCACCACGTTGTCATAAGACTTATACCTTTAAAGCTTGCTAAAGAACCGATCATTCCTGCCGGATAAGCATGAAAGCCATAAGCGTCATTACCATTACCCCCGGCAAACCAACCTTTGGTAACTTTCAGGGCTGCTCCCTCTCTTCCGTAATGACCATTCTCCGTTAAATAATCCATCAGCTCCTGCCATTCCGCGTCCGTAGGCACATGCCAGCCGCAGGGACAAAGCCTGCCCGTATTCACGGCATAAAAATTATAAAGAGCACCATACGGTACGAAAAAAGAAGGATTATTGTTATACCAGGTGTACATGGGAGACTTCGCTTTTTCCCATTCCATCAAACCTGGCATCTCAATTATGTCAATCCCATTATTCAGCCTTGTGGTACGGAGGTTTTCGGCCATCCATACCTGCCGGCCAATGGTAACTACCTCGTAAACATTCCCATCCGCATCCGTAATAGTCCCGTCACATCCCTGCCCCGTGATAAATGACCTGACGGTTCCGTAAGACGTACCATTGTCATTAATGGCATAGGCCCGCGCGTAATACCGGGTGTTTTCCTCAAGCTTATCAAGAAGGCAACTTAACCGGTCTGCTTCCCCGCTATACCTGCTGGTATTGTCTTCAACGGAGGGGATTTTATTGCTCATACTCCAACAGATGCCTTTTTCCGTGATGCTGCTGTTACCGTCCGTTATGACCTGTCCGTCCACCAGGGCGGATGTGCAACTTACCTGCCTGACCTCCACTGTGGTCACGGCAGGCAAGCTGCTGTATTCTTCTTCACAAGAGACTGCTGTAAGAACTGCGAGTAGAATTATTATTGTTCGTATGTCGTTCATCACATGTTATAGTTTAATGAATTTACCTGTTACAATGATTTTTTCTCTGCTATCTATCCTGTATAAATACACACCGGAATCCAGTGAACGGATATCCAGTTTCGCAGGTGAGCCTGAAACATTAAGGTCCTTTATCTTTTGCATCGCTGTATTATAAAGGCTGAGACAGTACTTCTGCCCCTGAGGCAGAAACTTGCCTATATCAACTGTCAGTTCATCTAAAGCCGGGTTGGGATAGACCTGCACCTTTGCTTCTGTTTGTTGCATCTCAGATGTTCCGACAGTATATTCCCCGGGAGCAAAACCCATGCTGTCGGTGCGTACAAGAAATGAGGCCCTGGTGTTGGTTCCCCACCAGGGATTATGATGTCCGGCTGCTAAAAATCCGCCGTCATTCATGAGCACCACATCGCTAAACCGGAAGTAATCACTAAAGTGCCTGATGCTGTAATATCTCATCCACAAACTGTCGGCCTGGGAATTCAGCTTAAATAATATTCCTTTATAATTCGTCAACATGGTATCTAAAGGATTTACCACAAATGCTGTATTTATAATAATGATCTTATCTGATTTTGTTAGAATCACTTCATAATTATCGTAAGGAAAATATTCAAACTTCTTAAACGGTGTATATTTTTTCTCTGTAATCTTAATTCCATCATGATCATAGATGCTTACATATATCCCTGTTTGATAAATATATGGAGTTATCTGGTTATAAACATGATTCCCGACAAACACGATATTACTGTCACTGGTTATTGCAACCGCGGCAAAGTTTGTAAATTTATGGTTATTGTTATTTACCGGACGCTCCCATTGAACATTACCGTCCTTATCTAGTTTTGTGATTGTCACGCCGTTAATAAAATTAGGTACAACAAATCCACTATCAGGGCCAACTGCAATATCATAATTTTGGACCATGGAAGGATATGTTTTTTGCCAAAGCAAATTTCCATTTTTATCGTATTTCACCAGGTAAGAACGGAAATTATTTATCACACAATCTTTTTCATAATTACCTGATACCATATAATTACCATCAGGTGTTTCTACCAGTGACATAAAATTATTTTCACAATTAACACCGGCAGGACAACCGCTTAGGGTATCAGGCAGTGTATGCATTCTGGTCCACACTGTATCCAGATCCGAATTCAGCTTTATTAAAATTGAGCTCCAGACAAAACCTGTAATAGCTCCACATATGATTACATTAGTGTCCCGGTCTAGAATCATGGAATTAGAGTTAATTCCAGAATGAAGCCCTGCTGGTAAAGCAGTTTTCTTCAACAGGTTACCCTGAAGGTCTGTTTTTAATACATATACCTCCCACCCATTGAGGCCCCAAACTGTCATAGCCATATATAAATTTGACCCACATTTCTCAACAGCCATGATATGCTCATTACTGTTTACCGAGTCATTATTATAATAAATGACCTTGCTGTAGGTGTTAGAGGTCTGTGCTATGGATACCAACGCTACAATTATACTAAAAACGGTGGTGAGTATTGTTTTTTTCATTTGAACACTTTTTAAAGAAGCTTCAGGCTCTGCCTGAAGCTTCCGGTGAAAAATATATTTACTGTACAGTAAGTTTCTTGCTGTCCAGGAGTTTCCCGTCAGCTAACAATCTAACCACGTGCAAGCCTGAGGCCAACGCGCTTAGATCGAGGAGTTCTTCCCTGTCCCCTGCTTCCAGTGCTTTTTGAAGGACGAGCTTTCCACGTGAATCATATACTTCCAGTTTAAGCTCAAGATACTCGATAGAAGCTGTACGATATTCCAGGGTTGTGAAATCATGTGCCGGGTTGGGGAATAGTTTTAAATAAACCTCTTCATTTCCTGATTCGTTATCTGACATATCAGGCAAATCAAAGCGGATCAGGGGTGGCAGTAATTCTTCATCTGGGAAAACAACAGGCTCATAAAACTCATATCCGGGATCATTCATCATAAGCAATGACAGTGCTTTACCTGACAGGTTCGGCCTTTTAAGGTTCTCTATGTCTTCCAAGTCATTCACCTGATCTTGCGTAAGCACATCAATCAAACCTTCCCCGGAATAATAATCCTCCGCGATATCATAAAAAACCAGGTAGTTCTCGTAGTCTGATTCTTGCTGATCATTAAGTTCAAATTCCTGTGGAATGTTATTCAGACAGGTATTCATGTCCTCATATTGTTGGTATCTCAGGTAAATGGTAGCCAGCTCATACCGGTCATTTAAACTATTTTGTCGGGAAACAAAATTGATTAAGCTGTCTTTAGCCCAGAAATGAGTTGTGTCAGCCCGATAAAAACGCTTGATGTCTTCCTTTATCATAGTGAGTTCATGCTCATCAGCTGAGACATGACCTTCAAGTTTTTTTAATTGTGACACAGTACCATCAATAGCTAATATTTCATCAATATAACTTTCTGGCAATGGTGGTAATCTTTCGTATAAAGCACTCATCACTTCATCGGAATTAACGGAATGGGGATTTGCAATCATCAACAATTTTACCATTAAAGATGTAAATGAAGAATTTTCAATTACCGCGATCAGGACATCTTCTGAGAGATAAGGTGAACCGGCAATTAATTCATTAAACTCCTGATAAACTTCCCAGGGCTGTATAGTCGCAACTTCCTCCTCAAGATCAGCCTCACCCATATCTTTCCAGATATTTAAAATAGTCAACGAAGAATTCAGGGCTACCTGTGCATTTCCAATCGACGTATATAAAGCCGGTAAATCATTCCAGGAGTTTAAATTTGAAGGGCAGGAATTTTGATTAGTATGTGGCACATTTGTAACCGAAGACGTTGTATAATGAGTTGGTTCATATTTTACAGTAGCATTACTTTCGTAGTGATAATGAATTTCTGCACATTTATTCAGAAGGTCAAGAGGCGGGGAAGGCGGAGGAGTTGACCGTGGTGAAGAAAAAATATTACCGGCACCTACTGCCGGTAGAGTAGGATCAGGGTTTTGCATAAATTGAAAGCCTGCTATACCTAATCCGGGAAATGGATTTGGATGCTCATATGCACTTACAAAAATATCAACCTGGTATGGTTCATCAAAATCATTACATAATATTTTTAATCCTTCAAATTCCGCTGGATGTTCATGCTTATTAAGATCATATGCGGCGATACCTTCAGATAAATTAGTTAATTCATTTCTATAAAGCTCATTAAAATAACATCCAGTGTTATATGCGATTATGCCCTTTGAATCCCAAGGAAAAGCACCAGAGGGTCTTAAAATATTGTTCTCCTCTACTTTAAACCCATGACCATGATGCAAATATATTCCGTAAGCATAAGGCATATTATCATCAGGGTTGCTTACACCGCTACCTACTTCAATTTCATTCTGTGTTACAATGGCTGAGGTAGGCTGATTTAAGAAAATAGCTTTACTGCAATTAGTAAAAAGATTGTTTTCAATTCTGACTATCTCATCATTCAGAGTAAAACAAAAAACTCCATAAAGCAGGTTTTCAAAACTATTTTTGTCAGGATTTTGACATAGTGGGCTTTGGCATAAAGGTTCAACAATTACTTTCGACCCATAAGACACAATTCCACGTCCTCTATCGTCAAAGCTTAAGTTCATATTAGTATTTATAAAGGTGTTACCTTTTATACTATACATATCCACTCCACATAAACCAATGAATTCATATGGAATATAGTAGCCATTCAGATTGTTGTTCGTTTCAAAGGTACAATTATATATTCGACTCATATTTCCAATTTCACGACCATCATAATAGTTATGGTAACCACCGAGCCATATACCCTTGTAATTATTAATAAAGTTGGAGTTATAAGCTTTTATAATTCCTCCTCCTGTATTCCACACATAATCATTACCATTATGATGCAAGGCTCTGACAGCATTTAAGGCATTCGAGATAGTCGAGTTATTCTTTATTATTACTTCACCTTGGTATAAAGACATTCCATTAGACATTCTTTCCCACTGGTTTTCATTAGGGTCACCCCAAACTTCAATTCCTTCCCAGGGATGCTCATTATTGGTATTGGTAATTGTAGCATTATCAACAATCAAACGGGCTTCAGGATAAACAATTACCCTATTGTAGTCTCCCATATCAATTACCGCCCCGTTGGTAATGGTTAGTGTTGCACCATTTGAAATATAAATGTCTTCGTTTATAGAAGCATTCGTATTCCATGTTTGATCGGAGGTTATCCCAATTATTGCATATGCAGAACTACAAGTCAGCATGAATATTGCTATAATAGAAATAGCTATTAAATTAATTTTTGTTTTCATTTTTAAATTCTTTTAGTTAATCATTATTTAAACAAGCGTTCTCTCATATATCTCAGCTCTACTTCGGGATCGTTTATTACGTGAACTCAAAACACCATTCTTTTCCCTGATATAAATGCTGCAATATGCAGTTGTAAAATATACTATTCCGTTGTATAACCTGAACCTGTAGAGAGAGAGAGAGAGAGAGAGAGAGCCGTTAAAGCTGACATACTTTTCAGCCATCAAAACCAACAAGCCGCGTGTTAAGAAAAGATACCTCTCACGGAGCCGGAGATTTTCCTTATGCAAGCAGCCAAAATCAACGTGTTTGAAGTATAGGCCGGGGGGTGTATAAAGTTTTTCAATAAGCGTCAATTACGTTCATGATTTTTAGGGTTAGTCGATATCAAAACTACAACAAACAAAATACTAAACCAAATATTTACAACTTATTTTTTATGGAATGTTTCTTTTTGCTGATTCCATAAGGGATTCAGCGCATAAATTTAACATTTGCCCCAGGGATGGGTTTCGGGTTTCGGATGGCTGCACACATCGCATTCAGCCGGGCACGGACAACATGTCCGCGCCATCCCGGGGTATCTGACTCAATCTTTTTCCTTTCAATGCCAAAAAACCAAAAATCTATGATTTTATAGTTTTTTGAGCATCCACGACCGTAGGTCGGGATCTCTCAGGCCCGTCAGGAACAGTATGGTAGCAAGAATGTGCAATTATTCGAACCTTAGTTCCGCAGGAACAGCAGAAGAACTGGAAGCGTGTAATCCAGACGCTGTCAGGACCTCCCTGCGGTCGGACGCTGGCAGGTCTTTACCCTTCATTCGTTCGAGCGGTACCTCTCCATCATAGTATTTGCCAAACCATCTGCCGTGCCTACGGCACTGCTGTGGGAATCTATCCAGATTTTTTCTACCATACTTCCGCACCTACGGTGCTGCTTTGTGAAAAACCAGATCAATGTCCGCGCCATCGGGCACCTTTCCAAAACCGCGTAGCGGTGACATATTTATAGTAACGAATGTGTCAGCGCGAACCGGTAACTCCTTAGGAGTGGCATGTTAAAAACGATT
>JBEPXQ010000064.1:0-8100 GCA_041641835.1 Bacteroidales bacterium | reverse complement strand
TATCCATAAAGCCGCCGGGGAAGGCCCATTTTCCTTTAAACGGATCATTTTTACGCTTGATAAGCAGCAGCATAATACCCTCGCTGCTTCTTCGGAAAACCACGGCATCCACGGTGAGTGCCGGTCTGGGATAATCATAGGTGTAGCTCATATTCAAAGATACAAAAAAAGCCCGCTCTTTGTTGAGCAGGCTTTTAATTGTGTTTAAGAATAGTTTTTTATTTCGCGTAGGCAACTGCCCTGTGTTCACGTATCACAGTTACTTTGATCTGGCCCGGGTAGGTCATTTCGTTCTGTATCTTGCGTGAAATATCATAAGACAGTTTTGAAGCGTCCTGGTCAGCCATTTTTTCAGCACCAACGATCACGCGCAGCTCGCGTCCTGCCTGAATAGCATAGGTTTTGATAACCCCGGGATATCCGGCTGCCATTTCTTCCAGTTCTTTCAGGCGGTTGATATAAGCTTCTACAACCTCACGGCGTGCGCCGGGGCGTGCACCGGATATGGCATCACAAGCCTGAACTATTGGTGCGATCAGGGTTTCCATTTCCATTTCGTCATGATGGGAACCAATGGCGTTGGCTACCTCCGGCTTTTCCTTGTATTTTTCAGCCAGCTTGGCACCAAGCACCGCGTGCGGTACGTCCGGCTCGTTATCAGGCACTTTCCCGATATCGTGCAGCAGGCCCGCGCGTTTGGCCAGCTTGGAGTTGAGTCCCAGCTCTGAAGCCATGGTCGCGCAGAGGTTTGCCACCTCACGTGAGTGCTGTAGCAGGTTCTGACCATATGATGAGCGGTATTTCATCTTACCGATCATGCGCACCAGCTCGTGGTTAATACCATGAATACCCAGATCAATGCAGGTTTTTTTACCGATATCCACGATCTCCTGCTCAATTTGTTTTTGGGTTTTGGCCACTACCTCTTCAATGCGTGCCGGGTGGATGCGTCCGTCAGTCACCAGTTTGTGAAGTGAAAGGCGGGCGATCTCGCGGCGCACGGGGTCAAAGCCTGAAAGGATAATTGCCTCAGGGGTATCATCTACAATAAACTCTATGCCTGTGGCAGCTTCCAGGGCGCGTATGTTTCGTCCTTCACGGCCGATAATACGTCCTTTGATCTCATCATTTTCAATATTGAAAACCGATACCGTGTTGTCGATGGCGTGTTCGGTAGCTGTGCGTTGAATGGTGTTGATAACCACTTTTTTAGCTTCCATGTTGGCATTATCCTTGGCTTCCTCAACAATGTCGTTGATATGTGCCATGGCATCCGTTTTGGCTTCTGCTTTAAGCGATTCCACCAGTTCGGCTTTGGCTTCCTCAGCTGATAATCCTGAAATGGCTTCCAGCTGCTCTACCTGGCGTGAATGCATCTTATCCAGGTCGTTTTGCTTGCGCTCCACGATCTCCAGTTGATTGTTGAGATTTTCGCGGATCTGCTTCAGCTCGTTTTGCTTGTTCGACAGTTCTTCCTGTCTTTTTCTGAAGTGATCTTCCTTTTGCTTCAGCTTATTTTCCGAAGCCTGAACAGATTGGTTTCTTTCATTAATTACCTTTTCATGTTCAGATTTAAGTTGGAGGAATTTTTCTTTAGCCTGAATGATCTTTTCCTTTTTGATCACTTCTGCTTCGGCTTTGGCATCCTCCAGCAGTTGATTGCTCTTCTTTTCTATACTCTTTCTTATGGCCGTTGACGCAATCAGAACACCTACTCCCATACCGGCTAGGCCGGCAATAATAATCCATACTGTTTCCATTGTTCTAATTTTTGTGCTGCTTGCAAAAAAAACAAAACCCGCATAATTCAATTGTTTGGGGGAAACCCCATACTGACATTGCTAAGGGCTGCCGGGTTTTTCGAACGTCCACTGGCCGGTTTGCACCGGCACCCCGGAGGGTTGAGGCCTGTCCTACGAACCACAGAGCTTGGCCCTAATGGTTAATCTGTTGAGTTTCTCAAACAGTAATTGAATTAATGCGGGCAATATTTTGGCTTATTTTTAAGAACGGTTGGATTACACTTTCTGGTATGTTGACAACAAATTATCCAATGCTGACAGACGCTCGTCAAGTTCCTCCTCCACAAAATGCTGCTGCTTTTGCAACTGCAGTGCCTCAGTGGTATATTGAAGCGCTATCATGGCTAAAAGGTCCTGTTTGTCTTTGAAGGAATAGTTGCGGGCAAAGGCTTTTACCTTTTGGTTTACTGTCTCTGCCGCCTGGCGAACTATCTCTTCTTCATCCCTGTCAATGGTCAGTCTGTAGGGCCTGTCTGCTATGGTTATATTGATATTCAGTTCTTTCATTCTGAAAAAAATAATGCTGTCCTAATCGTTCAAAAGTGCAATACAATGATCAATTTCCCGCACTAATGCATTTATTTTTTGCCTGGTTTGCTTTTTCTCCTGATCACTCAGGGAAGCAGCTATATGTTTATTTTGATTTTTGCTTATTATTTTTTGCAATTCGGATTGTTTTTGTTGCAGTTGCTCCTTCAGGTTTACGTTTTCAGCCCTGGCTGAAACCAGCTCCTGATGAAGTTCCCGGTTGACCTGTATCAGCTGCCGGACCTTCATCTCGATGCTCATCAACTTATCTTCCAAAGGCTTCATCAACCACAAAAATTATCCGGTTTAATGTGCAAATATAACATAAATTAAATGGCCTGCACAAGCGATTTGAATATGTTTGCTTTTACAAGCTTAATAATGCTACAAAATGCTTTTCTTATCTGAAGCTGATTTTTCTTTCTTCTTTTTTTTCGGTTTGGAATCATCATCTAACAAAAACCGGATGGGCATGTTAAATTGCACTCGAACAGGCTTACCCCTTTGGGTGCCGGGTATCCATTTGGGCATTGCTTTAACTACGCGGATAGCCTCCTGGTCAATGTCATCATGTATGCCGCGAAGGATTTCCACATTCGTAATAGAACCGTCTTTTTCTATTATGAAAGTGATATACACAGTGCCTTGAGCTCCTTCTTTCCTGGCTGATTTAGGATAGGTGATGTTTTCCTGCAGGTATCTCTTTCTGGCTTTTTCTCCTCCGGGAAATTGAGGGTGCTCTTCAACTGCCGTAAATACCGAGTCATCTTCTTCTTGAGCTGATACAGGTTGAGGCAGGAAGAACAGGAGTAATAACCCGGTAGTCAGTATGTAAAGGATTTGTTTCATGTTGATTTCTGTTTTGAAGTTTATATGTTATTTTCCTTAACAAATATATGATTTTAATGATCCAATAATCAAGTAGGGGATTGGAATTTATTCAGCGAGTATTTTAATCAGGTGCCCAAATGTGGAGTAGTCAGCCATAGGGAAGGTATATAAATTTTCATCATAAAACATTTTTTACTTTTTTTCTGGCATTAATTATATATTTTTCTTACTTTTATGCTTATGCAGGAAGACCTGGTTTCATATCTGTGGCAAAATCAGCTGTTCACCAGCCCGCTTATTACGTCTGACGGGGAAGTGGTGACGGTGCAACATCCCGGCAGGCTCAATGAGGATGCGGGGCCTGATTTTTCCAATGCAAGGATCAGGATAGGACAAACCACCTGGGCAGGCAATATCGAGCTGCATGTGAATGCTTCTGACTGGTATCAGCACGGGCATGACAGTGATGATGCTTATGATCCTGTAATACTGCATGTGGTGGTGAATAATGATGCACAGGTTAAGCGGCGTAATGGCGAATATATCCCAACTGTAAGCATCAGGAATTGCTACAACCGTAATCTGGAGGAGCGTTACCGGCAGTTTCTGGAAAGCAGGAGCTGGATTGCCTGTGAAGGACAGCTGCGCTGGGTGAAGCCGATAATCGTGAGCAATTGGCTGGAGCGAATGGCTATTGAGCGCTTTGAGCAGAGGGCTCAACGCGTACACACATACCTGCATGAAACACAATATAACTGGGAACAGGCATATTTTCAGATGCTTTGCCGAAGCTTTGGCTTTAAAGTTAATTCAGAACCTTTTGAAATGTTGGGGAAGCAGGTTTCTCTGAATATGATCCAGAGAAACAGTAAATCATTGCAGCAAACTGAAGCAATTCTGTTTGGACAGGCCGGGTTTCTTGAGAATAAAATATACAGCAGTTATCATGAAAAGCTTCGGCTGGCCTATCAGGGAGTAAGGTCTAAATACAATCTGATACCACTGCAGGAACATATTTGGAAGTTTATGCGGCTTAGGCCCTCCAATTTCCCCACCGTAAGAATTGCGCAGCTGGCTGCTTTACTGTGGAAAAACAAACACCTGCTACGGCCTGTGCTGGAAGCTGAAAGCATGGACAATATCAGAATGCTTTATAATGTAAAAGCGTCTGATTACTGGATTACCCATTATCATTTTGAAAAACCGCAAAAACGGGCTGTGAAGGAAAAACGCCTTGGAAAAACAGCTGTTGATCTTATTATGATTAATACCGTTATTCCTTTTCTGTTCGTGTATGGAAAATTTCTGAATAAATCCGTATTCCAGGAAAAAGCGCTGGACTGGCTGATGCAGTTGCCGGCTGAAAAGAATAACATTACAGCCAGGTACCTGGAACGTGGCTTCCCTCTTGAACATGCACTGCACTCACAGGCGCTTATACAGATGCGTGAAAGCTATTGCCGGAAAAAACGCTGCCTTAATTGTCATGTTGGCCATGCTTTACTGCAGTAGAAGTTTTCCTGAAGAATGAGTCGGTAATCAGTTGTCATAAGTAATATGGTGGTTAGTAATAGGGCGTAAGCAAATTGCTTTAACGGAAAAGCAGAGATATCTGATCCCGGGATTTTTTGAGCATTCACCACCGGAGTTCGGGATCAGCATCCAGTAGGCGTTAGGGCAATTGTAAAAAGCATTCTTTCGTTCATTTTTTCCTATCCTTAGAGCATAATATCGTATTTTCGCAAACCATGTGGTCTGTCGTTCAACATAACCGTCTCAGGAAACTGCGTATAGCGCTGCTGTTGATGCTGATAATTGCCTTCAGTGGGATATTCGGGTATATGATCATTGAAGGCAGCTCATTTCTTGATGCTGCTTATATGACCATCATCACTATATCCACCGTGGGATTTAAGGAGGTATATGCATTGTCGCAAACAGGAAAAATCTTCACCATATTTCTTATTATCACAAGCTGGATTACTTTTGCCTTCTCCATATCAGTAATCACCACATATTTTGTGGAAGGAGAGCTGAACCTGTTCTTTAGAAGTTACCGCAAAAAATCAGAATTCAAAAAAATGGAAAATCACGTTATAGTTGTAGGTTATGGCCGCAACGGGCAGCAGACCGTACAGGATCTCCTGGAAAACAAACAGGATTTCATTGTGATTGAAAAGGATCATAATTTAATTCTGAATAACAACAACAAGGAAATACGTTTTTATGAGGGTGATGCCACTGAAGATGAAACCATGCTTGAGGTAGGGATCAGGAAAGCCCGTGCATTAGTAACAACCCTCCCTACAGATGCGGACAATTTATTTGTAGTGCTCACTGCACGCTCACTTAGCTCCGAGATCAATATAGTGAGCCGGGCTTCCAATGAGAGCACAGCACGTAAGCTTGAGATGGCAGGTGTGAACAATGTTATCATGCCTGAAAAAGTGGGTGGTTCACATATGGCCTCCCTGGTTACCAAACCCGACCTGGTGGATTTTCTGCGGCATATCAGCCTGAAAGGTGATCATGAAACCAACCTGGATGAGATTGTCTGTTCGAATCTTCCGCCGGATAAAAAACGCACTACAATTAATAATTTAAATATCCGATCGTTGTCGGGCGCGAATATTGTGGGTTTTAAAACTCCTGAAGGTGACTATATCATAAATCCTTCACCTGATACACGCATGGTGCCGGATTCAAAGCTTTTTGTGTTAGGTACTCCTGCGCAGATAGAAAAGATGAAGAAACTGCTTAGTACAGGTAAAGTTTAATTCTCCCACAGATCATAGCTGAACATCAGGTTGAAGTTTTCTGCAACCTGCGCATGCACCTTTAGAGTAACCCCAACTCTGAGATCCTCCATCAGTTCGTAACTCAGGCTGTATCGCTGGTAAAAATCCTGCCAGTAGAGCGGAGCGAATATGTACGTACCCCAGTACTGGCTGAATATGAAGTTTCCGAATATGAAATCGTGCCCGATTAGGAAAGATACCTGCCGGTGATCAGGTGGATTTACTCCCTGCTCCCGGCGTTTTTTCTCGGCATAATTAGCCGATAGCTCTACTGCCGCATTGAGGGCATTGATCCTTGATATTTCTTTTCTGCCCTTGATCAGTAAACCTATGGCAGGCCTCCTGCCCCAAAAACCATCATCAGAACCATCGGGTTCCATGGTGCCGAAAAGATGCCCGCTAAGAATCAGTGGGGTTGGCTTCTCCAGTTTGATTTTCTCCCTGTCAGGAAAGTTTACAGGCTGAAAAGAATAGCCCAGGCCTATGCCATAAGTGGGAAAGTTCATGCCTTTGTTGGGTAATGCGCTTCCTCCGTTTGATATGTGGTTGTATTTGAAATAGGCATGTAAGAACCAATGATCATCCAGGTATTTTAATGCATTAAGGTCAATATGTACCAAAAAGCTGAGTGGGCTGCTGAAAAATTTATTTTCAGGGTTGGTCTGTTTGTCATACACCCTTGTGAGGTAGCTCAGCCCGGCTCCCATCCTGATCGATGTAAGCATAAAGCCGTTGTAATTAAAGAATGGTTCGCCAAAGGCCAACAGATTTATAGAAGACCCCAGCACATCAGGGTTATTGTAATTGCTGTAGAGTAAAGACAATCCTGCCCTGGAATAGCAGTTGCAGCGCTGCCAGTCTTTTTTCTTCAGCAGGTGCCAGCCGGTTTCCACCTCCAGCCCAAAAGGATTGGTGCTTGAAATATCACGTATAGCCGGGGCATGCGGAATGATAAAACCGTACTGCGGCTTCACTGCCACATAATAGGGATTGTTAGTCTGCGTCTTTTCCTGGCTCATTGCCACAGTCATAATCAGCATTAGAAAAATAAGTAAAAACAGGGGCTTCCTTTTCATAATGTAAATAACACTGATAGTGATTGTGGTGTTTAATCCGCTGGTCATAATCTTCACTAAAGCGAACTGCTATAAGGCGGCATAGCTGCATATTTTAATAAAAGTTTGCCATCCGCCTTTTTAAGTTGCCCTTTTGACTGATTTTTCTGACTTTTGTAGCTGTAAGCAAACAAGCCCGGGATATATGAGCAAACAATTACCAGAAAGAGACAGCTTTGGAAGTAAGTTTGGAGTTATTGCCGCAGCAGCAGGATCGGCTGTGGGCCTTGGTAATGTGTGGAAGTTTCCATACATAACCGGCGAAAACGGAGGAGGAGCCTTTTTGCTCGTGTATCTTATTTGCATAGCTTTGATAGGATTACCTATTATGTTGGCCGAGTTCAGTCTTGGACGACGGGCGAAGATGAATGTTTTTGGAGCATTTAAAAAGCTGAAGCCGGGGAGTAAATGGTACTGGTCGGGAGTTCTTTTCAACACAGCAGCCTTCACCATCATGTCATATTATGCTGTGGTTGCCGGCTGGATATTTGCATACATCCCGCGGTCGGTTTCAGGGGCGCTGGATGGTAAAAACTTTGATGAGGCTTTTACCGGGCTCACTTCCAATACCTGGGAGCCCCTTATCTGGGCATTTGTTGTGCTGGCTTTCACTACTTTTTTCATCTATTCCGGAATTAAAAAAGGTATTGAGCGATATACCAAAATCCTGATGCCTGTTTTGCTGTTGCTTATGGTAATCCTGATGATACGTTCGGTTACACTGGAGGGAGCAGCAGCAGGCCTTGACTTTCTTTTTGCCCCTGATTTTTCCAGGCTCACACCTGCAGGAGTGCTGGAAGCTCTTGGGCATGCTTTCTTTTCACTCAGCCTGGGGATGGGAGTAATGATGACCTATGGCTCTTATATACAGGAGCATGAAAACCTGAAATCTATGTCGGCACAGGTGGTGGCTGCTGATACTATTATCGCGCTGATGGCAGGTGTGATCATTTTTCCTGCTGTTTTCGCCTATGGCCTGGAGCCTGATTCCGGGCCGGGACTGATTTTTATTACCCTGCCTGGTGT